>JBILJL010000140.1:0-6402 GCA_044377255.1 Bacteroidia bacterium | reverse complement strand
AGCTTTGTGGAATAAAACCATAATTGGCCGGATAATAAACCGATGAATACAAAACCCTATCTAAGCGCAATAACCCGCTTTCTTTATCCAATTCATATTTGGCCCTACTGCCTTTAGGAATTTCTATAATTCCATTTACAATATTCGGTAAATCATCGCCAGGAGAAACATGGTGCCAAGGGTTAAAACTGTTGCTCATCATTTTATTATTATAAAGCGAAGGTAATTAAAAAATGCTAGGTTCAATTAGCTTCTACTTTGTATTTGTGTTAATAAAAAAGAGTAATTTTAGGTGAAATAAGATTGAATGATTACATGCTCCAACTTCCAATAGGTTCAGACAGTAATATATATTGATGACTTAAAAGATCTATTTTAATTGAATTGATAGAACCAAATAAGCCATTCTTTAACATATTTGTATTTTTGAATTGAAATTCTTTCGATAACATTTAATTCAATAAAACCGCGTCAAAAAAATGGGTAGAAAATAAATCTATATCAATACTTTTTCTATGCCCTAATTGTAAAGAAAGAGCAGTACCCCCTACCAAACAAAAATTAGTCAATTCTTCATAAGCCAGTAATTGCTGCGTTAATCCAAGTAATTCTGCACTAACTGTTTCTTTAAATAACATTTTAAATCGCTTGGTTTTAATTCAAAAAAAGTAATCACAAATGCCAAATCTTTAGGTGGCAAAAAAGAAAGTTCCTTAATTATTTGAGCCATTTTTTCTTTGCCGTAATAGGCCAACACTACATTAAATTCCTTATAGGTACCACGTTGAATAACCCTATCCACAATTAAAATCTTGTGCTTCTCCCAATCCAAGGCTTCAAGATTTACATCCCAAAACAATGCGGCAGATAATACTTGTGTAATTATTAATGGCATAAAAATTTTCTATAGTTGCCGAAATATGGCATAACCCTAACAAATTTAACAAACTATTTTTATTTATCGCAATTCAATACTATTGGAATTTAGTAAAATCACCTGTTCTTGATTGTCGCGAAATTTCTTTAAATTTGAAAAAAAACAGATATGAAAGCATTAGTAGTAAAATCTAAAAATGAAACCGAAATGAAATTTATTTCTGATTTGCTAAAAAAGTTAGGCGTTTCAACCAGAGTGATAGAGGATGAAGAGATTGAGGATCATGGAATGTCAACATTAATGAAAGAGGTAGATAGAACCAAAAAGGTAAATCGGGAAGTTGTTATGAAAAAACTCAAAACAAAATGAAGGTTGAATTTTTAGCCAAATTTGTTAAAGACTTAGATAAGTTAAATGTACCACATGTTAAATCATCTGTTGTAAAAACCATTGAATTATTAGAGTCTGCTGATAACCTTTCCGATATACAACATCTAAAAAAACTTAAAGGACATAAGTCTGCATTTAGAATAAAAATAGGTGAATATAGAATTGGAATATTTGTTGAAGGAAAAACAGTAGAAATAGCAAGAGTTGTTCATAGAAAAGATATTTATAAGGTATTTCCATAATAATTGAAAATACCAGAATCAAAATGTCGCTTTGCTTAAGCTATTCTTTACTTCAACTATAATCACTCCCCAAAAATCTCCCTCAACTCCGCACTGCCACTAATCTCCAAAATTGATTTAGGTTGTTTTGGTATCAATTCGGTTTGATCCAAACTCGGTATTACTGTTTCAAACGTAATGCTGGTATTGATTACATAATAAGCATAAATATCCAAAGCTGCTTGGGCTTGGTTGGGGGTTATAAGGCGGATTTTGCAGGTTGATGGCATTTGAGGTTTATGGAATTACAAATAGCAATCATTACCCGAATAAGAGATTAACCTTTTTTCCAAGTCCAAATTCAAATATTCTGTAAAGAGTAGAAAGTTGGATATCACATTTTCCATTTTCAAGTCTAGAAATATAACTTTTCTTCGTACCTACTTTTTCGGCCAATTGCTCCTGCGTCATATTTGCTTCTTTACGCGCATTTTTTAACATTTCACTTATCACAAAATATTGTGCCTTTCCTTCAAATTCGTCACGTTTTTCAGTACCAATTTTTCCGTATTTAATTTCTAATAACTCGTCAAAGTTTTTAGCATTTCTAATTTCACTTTTATTTTTCATGCGATTTACTTTTTAGATTAAAATAATCCTCTTTTAATTTTTTTGCTAATGCAATCTCCTTGCTCGGCGTTTTCTGCGTTTTTTTAATGAAACCATTAAACAAAACCACTAAATTACCTTTATCGAAACAACAAAATATTCTATAAATATTACTTTCAAATTCAATTCTAATTTCATAAATCCCATCAGTTCCTGTAATATGGTCGAGGAATTTTTTGGGTACATTTTGAACAGTTTTTACAATCTTAAAAACGTATTCAATTTTTTCCTGTACTTTTTCAGATTGTTCCAGATAAAAGTCCTGAAAATAATGCTGGTGAAAAATGATTTGACGTTCAACTTTCATTTTACAAAGTTAACTTAAAAGTTATCTAAATACAAGCAAAGAAATTAAATAAATTTAGTTTTAGCTAAAACCTCCAAAATAATCAAAAATCGTTTCGGTTCGAACCAAAAACGCTAACGACTCAAAGCTCCCAAGGCTCAAAACCGCGCTGGGTGATGAGGTGGCGGCAGGAGTAAGGCTTTACTTCTAAACTATTTGAAATACTAACCTATTTTTAAAAACAAATATTTTTACTAATTTCGTATTATGACAAACACCTCATTGAAAATGGAAATCAACACATTGCCTAAAGCTCTGCGAGATGAGGTTTCAGATTTTGTAGCCTTCCTTAAAAAGAAATCAAAATCAAAACCAACACTCAAGACTCGTGAATATGGGTTTGCTAAAGGCAAAATAAAATTATCAGCGGATTTTGACGAACCGTTAGATGATTTTAAAAATTATATGTGATGGCTTAGGCGCACTTGATTGCCCTTTCAAAATTGCCTAATCATCACAGTGATCCATTCGACCGTTTAATTATATCACAAGCCATTGCCGAAGATCTTGTAATTATTACCCGCGACAAATTATTCAAAAAATACAAAGTTAAGCAGCAATGGGACTAGTTTAAGTCACCTATTCCGTTTTCAACTGCAGCATTTTCAGTAAAAGCGCTTACATTTTAGGTTCGAACCAAAAACGCCAAAACTCAAAGCTCCCACGGCTCAAAACCGCGCTGGGTGATGAGGTGGCGTCAGGAGGATTGGAGTTGGGTAAGGGCAGATTTGAAATTGTGAAATCAATGGTTTCATATTCTATAAGATTAGCTTGCAATTCATAATTATGTGTTTATTTTAGCATTAATACAATAACAATGAAAAAGATGAATCTAACAATTTTATTTGGCGAAAATGAAGTTCGTCAATATGAGGAAACTGAAGATCTTACAAACCTAAAAGACAATATAACAAATTATTCTTTTGAAACGGAGAAAGAAAAAGATGCCTTTTTACAAGGCTTGGAATCTGCAATAGGATGGAATAATTATATTATGATTCCATTAAATTAAAACTAATTTTGATTACAACTTGAATCTATGAAATATGGTAATTAGTCCACATTCCAATTTAACCACAATTAATTATATTTGGCGAAATTCAATAATTTGCGTTTTGCACCGATTTACATTTTTCAAGAAAATCTTTGCATGAAATTTTATGTAAAATCAGCATTTAAATAAAAAAACTTATATTGTTTGAATAAAAGGTAAATCAAAATGAATCAAGGCATTTATGAACAATTGGTAACCCAACTCATTTCACTTAAATTGAACGAACTTGATAAGAATTCGTATCAATATAAGCTCACGAAACTTGATAAGGAAGAGGCGGCAGAAACACTATCCAAACACATTGGTGAGTCCATAAGATATGGATTAAGTTTAATAACTGGCGATAATTCAGTACAATTACAAATTGAAATTGCTAATAAGATTATATCATTTTTAAAAGATGAATTAAGGAATGAAAGTTTCAACGACAACTTAATAGATACTGAGGGGCGAATTTTAAAAGCGGTTTTTACCAAAATAGATAATCATTTTGTTGACTTAGATTTACACTTAAAAGAGATTACACCATATACTCGATTAACGCACAGTGAATTATTTACAGGTGGAAATACAGGTCTTTCACTTGAAAGTGAATTAAAAAAAGAAATTCTCTCCTCAAACAAAATCGACCTTTTAGTTTCGTTTATTAAATGGAAGGGCATAATTATTCTTGAAAAAGAATTAAGAGAATTTGTAAAGCGAGGAGGTCAATTAAGAGTGATTACTACAACTTATATGGGTGCTACAGATTTAAAAGCAATTAAATTATTAGCAGAACTTCCTAATACAAATGTTAAAATATCTTACAATTCAGGCAATGAAAGACTACATGCAAAAGCGTATTTGTTTCAAAGAAATACAGGATATCACACTGGATATATTGGATCGTCAAATTTCTCTCGGTCTGCATTAACAGATGGTTTAGAATGGAATCTAAAAATAACCACAAAAGAGGTAAGTCATATTATAGATAAGTTTAAAAAAACATTTGAAACCTATTGGCAAAACGATGATTTTGAAACTTTTAACCCAGATATACATGTTCAAAAATTAAGAGAAGCATTAAATCGTGGGAGTTTGACCCAACAAAACAATGTAAATTTAACCTTCTTTGACTTAAAACCGTATCACTATCAGAGTGCAATTTTAGAGAAATTAAACGTTGAAAGAAAAGTCCATAATAGGTATAAAAACCTAATAGTTGCTGCAACTGGAACAGGTAAAACAATAATTTCAGCTTTTGATTTTAAATCGTTTTTAGAAATTAAACCTAATGCAAAACTATTATTTATAGCCCACAGAAAAGAAATATTAGAACAATCAATTGGAACTTTTCGTGGTGTACTTAAAAATCAAAATTTTGGTGAACTTTGGGTAGATGGCCTTGAGCCTACAAATTATGAAAATATTTTTGCATCGGTTCAAACTCTCAATAATCAGTTCACAAATCTATCCTTAACTAAATCTTATTTCGACATTATAATTATTGATGAAGTTCATCATATAGCTGCATCAAGCTACAGAAATTTCCTTAACTTTTTTGAGCCAGAAATTTTGGTTGGACTAACTGCAACGCCTGAAAGAATGGATGGGGCAAATATTTTAGATGATTTTTGTGGACGAATAGCTGCAGAAATCAGATTACCAGAGGCACTAAATCAGAAAATACTATGCCCATTTCAATATTTTGGCATTACTGATAATATTGACTTAAGTAATGTTAGTTGGGAAAGAGGTAAATATTTAGCAAGTGAATTAAGCAATATTTACACGGCGAATGATAGAAGGGTTAACGATATAATTTTTAATATAAATAAATATTTAAAAGACATTCATGATACAAGAACATTAGGCTTCTGCATAACTATTGAACATGCCAAATTCATGGCAGAAAAATTTCAATTAGCAGGTCTTAAATCTGCCTCTCTATCAAGTGAAAATTCACATGAAAGGGAGAATTTGAAATTAAAACTCCAAAAAAAGGAAATTAATTACCTATTTGTAGTTGATATTTTTAATGAGGGAGTAGATATACCTGAAATTGACACTGTACTCTTTTTGAGGCCTACCGAAAGTATTACTATTTTTTTACAGCAACTTGGAAGGGGGCTTAGACTTGCAGATAATAAAGAATGCTTAACAGTTTTAGATTTTGTTGCAAATTCAAGGCCTGAATACGATTTTGAGGGGAAATTTAGGGCACTAATTGGCAAAACAAATTCATCAGTTAAAAAGGAGATTGAAGATAACTTTCCTCATTTACCATTAGGTTGTTCAATTATTCTAGAGAAAAAGGCAAAAGAATCAATTTTAGCAAATATAAGAAAAGCCACTTTTTACGGTGAAGCTATGATTGTTCAAAAAATTATCAATTTTGAATTCCAAACCACACTTCCATTAAACTTAAAGAATTTTACTGAGATAAATAACCTTCCTATTGAGTTTATTTATAAACGCAAATGCTGGAGTAGGCTGTGTCAATTGGCTGGTAAAATACCTTCTTTTGATACAAGAAATGAAGAAAAAATCCGTAGCGCAATTAAAAACAAATGGCTTTCAACAAATTCCTTTTCATATTTCACGTTTATATTAAAAGTCGCTCATCTAAAATTTGATATTAAAATAGAAGATTTCAATGAAATAGAAAAGACTATGCTTCTTATGCTTCATTATGATGTTTGGCAAAATACGGGTGGGTTTTCAAATTTAGAAACTAGCATTCAAGCAATTGGAGTTAATGAGGTATTAGTTAATGAAATTATTGAGCTATTAGAAATACTAATTGATAAAACTGATTTTAATGAAATTGAAATTGAATTGCCCTATAAGCAACCTTTAAAATTAC
>JBILJL010000139.1:0-6414 GCA_044377255.1 Bacteroidia bacterium | reverse complement strand
AAGCCTACCTTTTTTACTTCTGCCAACTTTTTGGCAACGTCTAAAATATATAAGCTTTCGTTGCGCTTGCCTCTATGCGGAACTGGAGCCAAGTATGGCGAATCAGTTTCTAAAACCAAATGCCTTAAATCAATGTCTTCAATGGCCTTGTCTAAACCGCCATTTTTAAAAGTTATTACACCACCAATACCTAATAAAAAACCCAATTCAACAACCTCTTTTGCCTGCGCTGCATTGCCTCCAAAACAATGAAAAATGCCGCGCAGTTTGGGGTGCTTCATTTCTTTTAAAATGGCAATTACATCTTCATTGCTGTTTCTTGAGTGAACAACAATGGGTAAATCCATTTGAATAGCCCACTGAATTTGAAGGCGAAAGGCCTTAATTTGTTGGTCCTTAAATTCGGTGCTCCAATAATAATCGAGACCAATTTCACCAACAGCATAAAACTTTCTTTTCTTGAACCATTTTTGAATTTGAAACAAATGTGCCTCCACATGCACATCCACCGAACAAGGATGCAAGCCCATCATGGGAAAACAATTTTCTGGAAAATCCCAACATAAATCCAACATGGGTTGAATAGAATGGATATCAATATTGGGTAAGAATAATTTACTTACCCCATTGTGTATGGCTTTTTCAATCACAGCCTTTCTATCATCCTTAAATTCTTCTGCATACAAATGTGTATGGGTATCTATAAAATTCACGAGGCAAATATAGTTAATTTAATTATTCAGTCTTTAATATGTGCGCTCTTTCCAATCCATTTTAACAGGATAAAGGTAAAAGCCAATCATGGCAAAATGAATAAATAAAGAATAGAACTCATAGGTCAAAATTGCTGGCCAATGCCATTTCACCTTCAACTTTTTTTGGATCAAACCGATATAAAATAATTGTAAAACAACTTTAATAACCCAAATGATAAAAGCCAATTTGGTATGAACCAAAAGCAATAAAAACAAACAAGGATAAAAGCTGGCTTGTAATCCAAAAATGAGCAACCAATAACCAGGTAAATCTTGCGCGCCAATCATCCAACGTTTGCGCTGGTGCAAGAAATTCCTAAAATTATTTTGAGCCATTGAAATATTGAGAGAGGCTTTGTCTAATAAATTTACCGACTCATAACCTTTGGCCCTGATGGCTTTGAACAATTGAAAATCTTCGGTAACAGAAAAAGTCATATTTTCATAGCCACCAGTTGCCAAATACGCCTCTTTTGTAAAGCACATATTATTGCCAACCGCTGTACTTTTTAGGCCTAATCTATCCAAACCAATTAAATTCCCATTGCCTAAAGTCCAATCAATTCCTTGCCATTTTGCAAAAAAATTATTGCCATCAACCAAAGTAGTTCCACTCACTATGCCTGTTTTGGGCTGCAATAAATATGGCAATAAATGTTTGATCCAATTAGGCGCAACCGCAATATCTGCATCGGTCACAAAAATATATTCGGATTGGGTTTGTTGGATCAACTGCGCCAAAACATTTCCTTTGGCTTTTGCTGAACCCAGCTCTCCCTCTACCTCAAACAAATGAAAATTGGTTCGAACCGAAATAAAATTCTTCACCAACAACGCAGTTTGATCAGTAGACCTATCATTTCCAATCCAGACCTCCATTAATTCTTGAGGGTAGTTCAACTGCAGTATACTTTGCAGGCAAGCCTCTATGTTTGACTCCTCATTTCTGGCTGCAATAATAATAGAAACTTTGGGGTTGGTCCTTTCTTGTTTTACCGCAGGATTACCAGAAAAATAGCCCGCCATTACTAGTATTTGCAAGAATACAAATAACCAAAGAATGAGTAAAAGCAAAATTTCTATCATAAATTAATTTTGAGGAATGGCTAATAATTGATATTCTTGGCTGCAATAATAAGCTAGCAGTTGCGGCAAAAGTTGCTTTAAATTTTCAAAAGATTTCTCACTGTCATGAAAAACAACAATACTTCCATTTTCAACTTTTTTCATTTGCTCAATGCTGTAGGCAATGTTTAATTTTTTTTCATAATCGCAGCTCAAGTGATCCCACATAATAATCTTATAGTCGTTTTTTAACATGGCTACTTGTGATGATTTTATTCTCCCATAAGGAGGCCTAAATAAATTGCTTTTTATATACCCTTCGGCCTTTTTAACATCGGCCAAATAAGTATGGTCATCGGTTGCCCAACCTTTCAAATGATGGTAGGTATGGTTGCCTGTTTGGTGACCTTCGGCTAAAATATGTCGATAAGTTTCTGGGTATTTACGCACATTGTCTCCCACGCAGAAAAAAGTTGCTTTGGCACCAAATTTACTTAACTGCTCTAGCACCCAAGGAGTTATTTCTGGGTGCGGACCATCATCAAATGTTAAAAACAGCTGCTTATCATTGGTTTTAACCTTCCATGTATAGTTAGGAAAGAGTCGTTGAAGAATAGTCGGGATTCTATATTTAAACATTATTTTCGCATCAAAACCTAATTACCAAAATTAATCAATGGTTCAAATATTCAAAAAAAATACCGTCCTATTTGCACTTTGTTTTTTTAGCCTACATTCTGTAAGTGCTCAAGACCAAAAAATATGGTCGTTAAAAGCTTGTGTGGAGCAGGCTCTCAGTAAAAACATTACTGTTCAACAACAGGCACTTACTACTCAAATGAGCAAAGCAGATTATTTGCAAAGTAAAATGGCCTTATTACCTAACATAAATGGAAATATTTCTAATAATTGGCAAACAGGTTTTGCTATTAACCCTGCTACCAATTTAGCCAAAGAGGGAGTAGCTTTTAGAACCAATTCATTTGGTTTAAATAGCAGCATGCCTTTATTCAATGGCTTTCAAAATGTAAACAATGTAAGGGTACAAGAATCAATTTTCAAGGCAAGTGAAAAGGATTTAGAGCAAACAAAAAACACCATCACTTTAAATGTATGTAATGCCTATTTACGTGTATTATTAAATATAGAGTTAAATAATTCTGTGCAAACTCGCATTGAAGCAACCTTGGCCCAAGTAGATCGCCAACGAAAAATGTATGAGTTAGGGAGTAGCAATAAAACCAAATATTTACAGCTAAAAGCGCAATTGTCGAGTGAAGAATTGGCCGCTGTAAATACGCAAAATGCTTTGTTGCAATCATACCTCGATTTGTGGTTATTGATTGAAATAAAGCCTGATACCAGTTACAAGGTTGAAAAACCAAGCATAGATGAATTAAACATAGCCGATGAACCAAAATCTTTAGATGCCATTTACCTAGAGTTTGTGAAACAAAGTCCGGATGTATTAGCAGCAGAACAACGTTTAAGAGGCTCAGAACTTTCTTATCACATGGCACGTGGCGGAAGGTCGCCAAGATTAACCTTATCAGCTGGCTTTAATTCTTTTTACACCACGCAAAGCTCCTCGGGTGTTGGAGATTTACAATATAGAACCTCTGTTATTGGAGCCGGCGATTATAATGGCACACCAATTCCTGTATATAGCACTATTCCAACAGGATATGCATCTTATCAAACAACACCATTTTCTAATCAATTTACCCGTAATTTAGGTAGTAATATCGGTTTGAACCTAAGCGTTCCCATATTCAATGGTTGGAATGTAAATACCAATGTTCAAAAATCAAGAATGAGTGTTGAAAGCACCAAGCTTACTGAAAAATTAACAAAAAATAATTTGTACAGAAGCATCGCACAATCTTATGTTGACTTTAAATCTTCTTTCAAAAAATTCCAAGCAAATGAAGAAAATTTATCTGCCAATAAAGAATCTTTTGAAGTGGCAGAAAAGCAATTTGAATTGGGAGGTATGAGCATTGCTGATTATTTAAATACAAAAAACGGCTACATTCGTGCCGATGCAGATTTTACTCAAGCTAAATATGAATTGGTATTTAGAAGAAAAGTTCTTGATTTTTATCTAGGCAAACCTCTTTATTAATAAGTAAACATGAACCAAGTAAAGAAAAAAAGTAATACCCTTAAATATTTAATTATTGGGGTTATTGTTTTAATCATAGTTGCCGTTATTGGTAAACAAGCAGGATGGCTTGGAAAAAGTGAAGGTATACCAGTTACAATAGCAAAAATTGAAAGAAAAACCATTATTGAAACCGTATCTGCCAATGGCAGGGTTCAGCCAGAAAAAGAGGTAAAAATTAGCTCAGATGTTTCTGGTGAAATTAGAGAGTTGTATGTAAAAGAAGGTGATTCTGTAGTAGCCGGAAAATTAATGGCTCGCATCGACCCTGAATTATACCAATCTGCCTTAGATAGATCTTATGCATCTTTAAATAATACCAAAGCAAGTTTGGCCACCACCAAAGCCAGGTTGGCTCAAGCCGAAGGAAGATTTGTAGAAGTTTCTGCTGCTTATGAAAGAAATAAAAAAATGTATGCCCAAAAATTAATTTCTGATGCAGAATTTGAAACCGCAAAAAGCACCTTTGTAAACGCCAAAGCCGAGGTAGAAGCTGGCAGGCAAAGTGTGTTGTCTGCAGAATTCAATGTAAAAAGTTTTGAGGCTACACTCAAAGAGTCGAGAAAAAGCCTTACCCGTACCGAAATATTTTCGCCTGTAAATGGCATAGTCTCTAAGTTAAGTGTTGAAAAGGGAGAGCGTGTAGTGGGAACCTCACAAATGGCAGGAACAGAGATGATGCGTATTGCCAATTTAAACGACATGGAAGTGAGTGTTGATGTAAATGAAAACGACATCATAAAAGTTGGCTTGGGTGATACCTCAGAAATTGAAGTAGATGCATACCCCAATAGAAAGTTCAAAGGAATTGTAACAGAAATTGCCAATAGTGCTACTACCTCTGCACAAACCACCAGTGATCAAGTTACAAACTTTGTAGTTAAAATTAGAATTCTTAGGAGCAGCTACCAAGATCTTACATTATTATTTGGAAAAAGAAAATCTGTGTTTAGACCAGGAATGAGCGCCAGTGTGGAGATTCAAACAGAGCGCGTAGAAAATGTTTTGGTAGTGCCAATTGAGGCGGTAACTGTTCGTCAGGAAAGTGCCTTGGATACACTTGATACGGAAAATAAAAAAGAGAAAAAAGCAACTTTAATTGACAGCAAAAATGATGTGGAAGTGGTCTTTATTAACCAGGGAAACAAAGCCAAAATACGCAAGGTAAAAACTGGCATCCAAGACGACAAATACATTCAAATCTTGGAAGGTTTAAAAGAAGACGACCAATTAATTTCTGGACCATACAGTGCTATTTCAAAAACATTGAAGCATGGCGACTTAATTAAAGAAGTAAATAAAGAAGAGCTATTTAATTCTAAGAAAAAAGAAAATTGATGAAAATCAATACTGGTAAAAAGATCACGAATTTCAAAATATCGCACACAAAGAAGCCAAACACCAAACAAATACTTGATAAACAAATTTCATGAGTGAAAAACTAACTATCATCATCCCTGCCTACAACGAGGCAAGAACCATTCATAATATCCTTGATAAGGTTGATGCAGTTCAATTGATTAATGGCATAGAAAAGGAAGTAGTAATTGTGAATGATTGCTCAACAGATAAAACGGCAGAAGTTATTCAAGCCTACATGAAAACCAAACCTTATATTAGATTTATTGAACATACCGTAAATCAAGGTAAGGGTGCAGCAATACATACAGGAATAAAGCAGGCTAACGGCAATTATATCATTGTTCAAGATGCTGATTTGGAATATGACCCAAATGAGATAAACATCCTTTTAAAACCTATCACAGATGGCTTTGCTGATGTGGTTTATGGATCTAGGTTTATGGGTGGAAATCCACATAGAATTTTATTTTTTTGGCATTCTATTGGCAACAAAATCCTAACCTTTGGCAGCAACATGTTTACCAATCTCAACCTCACAGATATGGAAACCTGCTACAAGTTATTTAAGGCAGATATTATTAAATCGCTTCCTCTACAAGAAAAGAGATTTGGTTTTGAGCCAGAGGTAACTGCCCGTATCAGCCGTATCCCAAATATTCGCATTTATGAGGTAGGTATCTCTTATTATGGCCGAACCTACGCCGAGGGCAAAAAAATAAGTTGGAAGGATGGTTTTAGAGCAATCTTTTGTATCATTAAATATGGTATGTTTAAAGGATAAGCATGAAATTAACTGAACAAAAAATTGCCCAGTTTATCTTTATTCTAATTTCTATAGCTTTATTATTAACTGCTATTTTTACCAATGGTAACGGCACAGGAGGAGATAGCATCTCACATTTTATTTGCGCCAAATTTTCATGGCAACAACCCCTCTTATTTTTTAACCATTGGGGTAAACCCTTGTTTACAATTTTAGCATCTCCCTTTGCCCAATTTGGCTTCACAGGAATGAAAATTTTCAATGTGTTGTGTGCCATATTTGCCGCGCATTTTGCCTCCTTAACT
>JBILJL010000138.1:0-6547 GCA_044377255.1 Bacteroidia bacterium | reverse complement strand
GCCGATGGTCAACAAAACGCTGAAGACTACGAATATGGTTCTTTTGCTCAAAGTAAAATGTTTAAGAACAATGTGAGCTGCAGCAATTGTCATAACCCACATTCTGGTAAATTATTAAAGGCTGGAAATGCGCTCTGTTTAAATTGCCATGCTCCTGAATACAATAGCCAACAACATCATTTCCATGCAGTAAATACCGAAGGTGCCCAATGTATCAATTGCCATATGATGGATAAAACCTACATGGGAAATGATGCGCGCCGAGATCATAGTTTTAGAATTCCTCGGCCAGATCAATCTGTGGTTTACAAAACACCCAATGCTTGTAAAAATTGTCATACCAACAAGAGTAATGAATGGGCAAGTAAAGCAGTGGTAAATTGGTACGGACCAAAACGTGCGTATCATTTTTCGGATGATTTATTACCTGGGAGCTTACTCAATGATAGGAGTGAGGCACATTTGGTAAAACTGCTTTCTGATACCAGTCAGCCAACCATAGCAAGGGCCACTGCGGCTTATTATTTAAAGGATATTCAAAGTTATCAAAGTGCTAGTTCTTTGCTAGGTTCATTAAAAGATTTGGAGGCTTTGGTAAGGTACCAATCATTGCGGTCTTTGGAGAATTTTGACCCAACTATATGGGTTCAAACCGCTGGATTATGTTTAAATGACCCCGTAAAGGCACTTAGAATTGCAGCAGCTGATTTGTATCATCGCCTACCTAAAAACCAAGTTCCAGCCAATTTTAGAATTAGCTATGAGCAAGCCAATAAAGAAAATTTGCAGTTTTTAAAATACCAAGCAGATTTTGCGGTTGGAGATATCATGATAGGTGATTATCACCTGCAAGAGGGCGACCATCAAAATGCCATTACACAATATTTAAAAGGCCTGCAAAAGGACAGTTTGATGAATTATGCAAGGTTAAATTTATCAACTTCGTACAACAGTATTGGGAGAAATGATTTGGCATTAAAAACCTTATTGGATGCAAAAGAAATTGACCCCAAAAACGACCGTATTTATTTTAATTTGGGATTGCTTTACTATGAAATGGGCAATAGTGTATTAGCCATGCAAAACTTTGAAGCTGGTGTAAAAATTGGTTCCACCAATCCCAATTTGTATTACAACTGCGGACTATTGCTTCAACAAAGTAACAAAATGAAAGAAGCGGAAGCGATATTTTTAAAAGGTTATCGGATCAGCCCGTTGAATGAAAAAATGAACTTTGCATTGGCCAGCTTTTATATGGGTAAAAACCAAGCTAATTTAGCTAGAAAATACATTGTAAATTTGCAGAAAATTAATCCAACAAATCCTGCTTATCTAGAATTATTTAGGACTTTTTGATTCAATGATTGGTGTTTAAGTAAGCTGTTCAATATAAAATATACTGCTTATGAGGTTTTACCAATTTGTTTTTAAATTTCTAATACTTCACTTACTTTTTTAGTTTTTTATTTTTTTATTTTTTTATTTTTTTATTTTATATTGGCTACATTAAATCATAACATGAAAAAGTTCTTTTTGTTGGTTCTATTGGTTGTTGTTGGCTTTCAATCGCAATCTCAAATATTAATTTCTCTTTTGTTAGGAGATAAATTGAACTCCGATAAATTGGAGTTTGGGGTAGATGGAGGTTTAACTTTATCTAATTTAAATGGCGCTAACGGAAAATTTTTGCGAACTTTCAATTTGGGATTCTATTTCGATATTAAATTAAAAAATCCTAGTTGGATGATTAACACCGGACTTCAGGTGAAATCAAATTTGGGAGCGTCGGAATTGCCAGTTTATAATTTAGCCAACAAAGAACTCGATACCATTTTTACCAATGGTAATGTTACAAGAAAAATTGGCTATTTTAATGTGCCAATAATGGTTAAATATATGTTTAAAAATCATTTTTATTTGGAGGGTGGTTTGCAAGGAGCCTTAAGAACAAATGCAAATGATATTTTTTACAGTAGCATCAATAATGAAGACGATTTTCAATATAGTAGTAATTTGAAGAATAATTTAACCAGAATAGATTTTGGTTCAACCATTGGTATTGGTTATCGCTTAATGGGTGGAAATGGTATGAATTTGAGTGTAAGGTATTACAAAGGCTTGGTTAATATTGTAAAAGTACAAACTATGCCACCACAGCAAAATAGCGCCCTTTATTTTAACGTGGGTATTCCAATTGGTAAATCGCCTAAAAAGTAAGTTTGAGGAATTATTTTTCATTTTTTCTATTGATTTTTATTGCTGCAACTCTTACCGCGCAGAATGATACAAATGCAAATTATTCAAAAAAGGATTTCCTAGATGTTTGGAGAAATTGGAAGGGAAAAGAAGCATTTACCTTTTTAGAGCAACAACAAAGAGATACCGCCAACATTTATTTTTCTATTATGCCCGCAGTGGCAGCCAATGGCTCTGATAAAGGTTTTGTTACCTCAGTTATGTCGGCTTTTTACCTTGGAAATAAACAAACAACCAATTTATCTACTGTTTATTTTACTCCTTATTTTACCTTTTCCAACCAATATGTTTTACCAATAAGGTATAGCGTTTGGGCCAAGAACAATAGTTTCAACTTTACAGGCGACTACCGTTTTATGAAGTATCCTCAAATTCAGTACAACATTTATGACCCTAAAAATGATAACCCCGAATTTATTTTGGATTACTACCAATTACGCTTTTATCAGACGGTATCCAAAGGGATCTTCCCCAATCTCGCTATAGGTTCAGGCCTTCAATATGATTATTATTATAATATAAATGAAATGTCTGTTGAAAGCAATGAAGTAAATGCAGTGCCAACTTCATATAGTGAGTACCAAGATACAGCGGTATCAAATGTATCTTCTGGAGGACCAACCGTTGAAATAGTTTATGATGATAGAAGAAATACAGTTGAATCATTCAAGGGCAATTATTTGCGCACTTCTTTTCGTCAAAATATTTCATTTTTGAGCGGTTCAGAGATTTGGAATTCCGTTACAATTGATGCCAGAAAATATATTCCATTAACAGATAAAAGGCGTCAAACATTGGCTTTATGGGCCCTTTACTGGTCTGTCCAATCAGGCAAACCATACTATTTGGATTTACCTAGTAACGGGTGGGATAACTATGGCAAAACCGGCAGAGGGCATTACAGAAACAGGTTTAGAAGTTCGAGCCTCTTATATTTTGAAGCCGAATATAGAACCTACCTAACTCAAAATGGTTTATGGGGAATGGTTGCTTTTTGCAACCTTGTTTCTCCTTCAAAATTATTTACCAATCAATTTCAAAATTTTAACTTGGCAGCTGGATTAGGTTTAAGGCTTAAAATTGACAAAAGGACTGGAGCAAAAGTTGGTTTTGATGTGGCTTTAAGCAAAGATTATTGGACTTATTACCTCACCCTAAACGAGTTCTTCTAAAAAGCCTTACTCTTTCTCTTTCTCCTCTTCTTCTTTCATCAAACATTTAATCTGATTCTTAATTACATCCTTGTGTAGTTTTAAGACGAATGTTTTTTCAACCTGGTCAAAATCCATCACAATATGGCTTACATCTTTTTTTATTAACTCATTAATTTGGTCACTTTCAATTTTATAAAACAAACTAATAGAAGTGTCTTTCGACCTTGTTTTAACATCGTAAAAAATCAAATTTACCGAATCTTTATTCTCTAAAATAATATTCATTGTGCCAGTATATTTTTCTTTTTTAATCATCGGATTAACCCTAATTATAAGAAAAAAGTCGTCACCATCGTGCTTTACTTGAGAATATATGCTGTATTGATTGTTGAAGTAGATAATTTCTTTTTTCGTAGTTTCTATAAAAACGCCAGTTGGATTAACTTCACTTTTTACATCGCATTGTGCATTGAGAGTTTGATTTGCAAAAAGGCAAGTAATTAATAGTGAAAATTTAACCAAGAAATCTTTCATGCTAGTTTTTTTAGTCTTGAATATTGCATTATATTGTTATCCCAAATATATAAAGAATTGAAAAGGTTTTATTTATATTTTTTTGTTTTATGTCCTTTTTTAGGTTTTTCACAAGCAGGCAATGTTGGAAATATTGTAACTCCAGGGCAATTGTGGAATGAAATTTCCTTTAACCAAGGTCTCAATAAAAAAATGGTGGTAGATCTAAGTCTTCAGTTTAGTACAAGTGATAATTTAAAAGGTGATAATCATATTGGCAGGTATCCAATAGATATTGGTTCTAGAGCATGGTTACATTATTATTTTAAACCCAAAATAAAACTATCTGCTTCAGTGGGTTATTGGAGAAACCTCGAAGTGCCTGAATTAAACCAAAAAGCATCTTCAGATTACAAGATAGGCCTGCAATTTCAACATTTTATTACACACGATAGACTAACTTTTTATAATAAAGTTAGATTGGATGAAAGATTAAGGTTGTTGCAAGATCCCAAAGATTTTCAAAGTCTTACTTCTTTAATTTATATGCCAAAACTTTTTGTAGCCTTGAATGGCAAGTCTATTCGTGCACATACTTATTATTTTATCTTTTCAGATGAAATATTTTTCAATATAAGTCAAGGGAAATTTATAGACCAAAATAGAATTACATCTGGCTTTGGTTATTGTTTTACAGACGATATTACGCTTGAAGCTACCTATATCAACAAGTTAGTTAATCAACCAAATTTAGAGAATGAAAATACAAATATTCTATCCTTTTCATTGTCATTTAATAATTTCTTAAACATGGTTCAGAGGTAATTTCACCAAACCATGTTTAATAAATTAATTTTCTAATTTTTAATAAATGCTTTAGTTGCCTTTAGGTTGTCTATTGCTATTGTAACAAAGTACATACCTTCAGGCATTTCTTTTACAGGTATTTCTACCGCATTATTTATATTTAATAACATATCATTGGTTTTATAAACTACTCTTCCTAACAAATCAATAATTTCTATTTGATCCAACATTTCTAGTTTGTTATCAAACTGTAGCGTAAATTTATCGCTTGTTGGATTTGGAAATAGCAGCATCTTAACCTCAACTGATTTTTCATGAATGCCTGTTGCAGGCCCTATGGTAATAGCTTTGTTTTGTTTTATACCCTTGCAAGTAGATGTATTTGTCTCAGTTACACTTATAGATCCCGTGCCTTTAGCTCCCCATAAAATTGAAACAGTAGCTGTTCCGGCTCCACTTTGAATAACTCCTCCAGTTACTTGCCAATCATAGTTTGAACCAACTGTAGTATTCACCGAATAATTTTCTGCTTCTCCACTCTTTACTTGGGTCAAACCATTTATTGCAGAAGTGTTTGGCACATTGTTTACTGCTATATTGATGTTTTCCTTTGGCGATACACATCCAAAAATACTAACTGTTGCCGAGTATTGGCCACCTTGTGCTGTATTGCTTAATAACAAAACGGGTAACTGCTTGTTGCTGCTAAATGCCAATGGTCCGGTCCACTCAAAAATACCGTCTTTTACATTGTTAGCATACAACCTCAAACTATCTCCAATGCAGGCAGACACGGCTGGCAATGAACTCAAAACTGGTGCTATAGGAATAGTATTAATAACCACATCCATTTTGCCTTCTAAAGAGGTGCATCCATTTACCGTTGCAGAAACAGCATAACTGCCTCCCATAGATTTTAGTACATTTACCAAAATTGGATTCTGTAAGGTTGAATTAAAATTGGGCCCGCTCCAATTATAACTTGCTCCTTGAATAGTTGTAGCACGCAAATTTAAATTGTCGCCCACACAAGCGGGACCACTATTTGTTGCAACTGGAGTGCTTGGCAATGGGTTTATTAATACACTTAAACTTGCTGGTATAGATAAGCATCCATTTAATACGGTTTGAACCCAATATAATCCAGAATTAACAATGTTTATTCCAGGTAATCCCGGATTTTGTGCGTTAGAAATAAAGTTGTTCGGACCTGTCCATTTATAAGTTGCACCACTCACATTTGTGGCTTGTAAATTTAAATTTGCTCCTTCGCAAATTGGCGCATTGCTGCTTGGCACAGGCGCAGTTGGCAAACTCTTAACTGTTATATTCACATTGCTATTACCAGAACTACATCCACTATCAATCACATTCACAGAATAACTTCCAGCATCAGAACTCAATGCCGAATTTATTTTCACCAAAGATCCATTGGCACTAAAATTATTTGGACCACTCCAAGTATAACTTGCATTTGGCCCTACCAAATTATTGCTTGCATTTAACCTAATGGTATCGCCAAAACATACGGGCGAATTACTATTTGTTGTGGGTGTATTAGGTGTGGCCCTTACCAAAGTTGTTGTATTGGAAATGGCCGAAGTGCCACAACCAGTAACGGTTACATACACACTGTATACACCACCTTTTGCTTTTGTTGCTCCGATAATGGTTGGGTTTTGTAAGCTAGAAGAAAATCCGTTTGGACCACTCCAAAAATAAGTGGCGCCTGCAATAGTAGATGCTGTTAATCCAATTGATTGGCCTTCGCAAACAGGACTGTTATTTCCAACACTCGGTGATGCAGGCAATGAGTT
>JBILJL010000137.1:0-6564 GCA_044377255.1 Bacteroidia bacterium | reverse complement strand
ATGGTAAAGGTGCTTTCTGGAAACATAATAGCCAGCGGAACACCAGGAAAACCTCCACCTGTGCCAATATCCAACACCCTTGAGCCCGGTTTAAAAGAAATAAATTTGGCAATGGCTAAACTGTGTAAGACATGCTTTTCATACAAAGATTCAATGTCCTTCCTAGAGATAACATTTATTTGTGCGTTCCATTCCTCATAAAGCAACTTTAAAGCGCCAAATTGCTCTAGCTGCTTGGCACTCAAATTAGGAAAATATTTTTCGATGATTTCCAATTACCAGATTTTTTTTTGCTTAGTGAATAATCCAACTGAACCAAATATAAAAATATAGAGCAAATACATTACATCTAAAAATGGCAAAAACCATAATAACTGTATACCTTGTAATTTCTTCAATACCCCATATAAAATAACGTTTTGAACCAAAAGTCGGAATAAATAAATACCTAATACTATTTGCCAATTGAACATGAATACCAATAACAAAATCAGTGAAGTATAAAAAAGAAGATGCGATGCATAATAGCCGCCCAAAAATACTTGGTGCTTCAATTGGTAAAATTTGCCAGTACTGCTATGGCGTGTTTTCTGGCGTTGCCATTCCTCATAATTCTTTTTAGGTTCGGTGAGCATAAAACTCTGAGGATTGAGCTGTATGGCAACATTGTTAGCAGTTGCAGTCTGGTTAACGTGCAAATCATCATCACCACTTAAAATATGCTGGTGTTTTGCAAACCCTTTGTGTTTAAAAAACAATTCTCGGGTATAGGCCAAATTTCTTCCCACTCCCATAAACGCATTCTTGCCCAATGCAGCAGAAAAATAAGCCATAGCAGTAAAGCAAGATTCAAATCTTATAAATAGGTTCAGAAAAGTATTGTATTTTCTATAAGGCGAATACCCCAAAACTATTTCTTTGTTGTTATCAAATTTACTTTGCATCAACCTTAACCATTGGTTACTAGCAGGTACACAATCGGCATCGGTAAAAAACAAACAACTATTTTGCGCCGCTTTTATACCAAGTGTTAATGCAAATTTTTTGCCAGTTGGATACTTTTCTTGTTCTTTAATTTCACAAATTTTTAGGTGAGCATATTGCTCTTGGTAATATTCAAGCAATTTTTGGCTATCGTCCCAACTGCAATCATTTACTACAATTACCTCAAAATTTGGGTAATCTTGATCCAATATAAATTTGAGGTTTTTTTCTAAGTTATTGTATTCATTTCTGGCAGCTATAATAACAGATACCGCAGGTAATTCGTGATTATTTTCCGTATTTTTTGCTTTAAAGAACGACAAACGTGAAAATACGCCAAGGTAGTAAAAGGCTTGAACCAAAGTGCTCAACACCAAAACAACAAAAATGAAAAGCACCCAATTATTTTGAAACTCCAACATAAGCAACAAATGTAAAACCTCCAATGCTTATTGTGCTATTGTAATATCAACAACCTGTGTATAGTGTATACAATCAGAAACGATATCCAACCTGAAACACCATGCGGTAGCCGAAATCACTGGTTTTAAAACCTTTGTTTTTGCTAAAACTTGATTTTCCAGTGGCTAATAAAGTAGATCCTGGATACCTATCCAGCAAATTCTCTTTTATTTTTAATATCAAGTCACCGGCCTCTCCCTCAGTAATATTGGAAGATAAATCTGCCTTGTATGAATAAAATCCTACTCCAGGTCCAAAAAGAATTAAATCAAGAGCAATTCTATTGCGCCAAAATAAAAACTGGTAACCCAATTGAAAACCGGTAACAACAACACTTAATTTATTGTGTATTTCAAATGCCACCGTTCCTCCTCCCGGCAAGATTAAATCTACATCGTTTTTTCGTTTTAGCAAAGAATAATAAAGGTAAGGACCAATATAAACACCCCTAGGGGCTTGGTGTTGGTTTTCATGTTTCAAGTAAAAACGGTAATCAGCTGCCAAACTAAATCCAGATCCAACCGATTTTTTTGTTATTTGAACGCTGTCTAAATCAACATCAGTAATTTTTGGAAAGGTAGCTAGACCTATATTCACACTAAAACTTTGGTAGGGCCTTAATACTCGCTCGTAGCCAATAACTTTAAAATCTGAACCAAAAAACAAACTACTCGTAAAGTTGTAGCGAATAGTGTTTTTATATTGCCTATCTGTCTGGGTTGAATCTTTAATTGTTTCTGACCCTATGGCTGAACCTAGAAATGGTATTAAAAAAACAAATAATATTATTCTTTTCATGCTAAGAAACCTCCTGTATTTTATAAAGATTATCGGGTAAAAGCCTAAATAATGAGGCAACAAATATGACTTTTTTTTCCAATCAATCAAAACCCAAGAGCTTTATAATTTGCTCCAATTGCCAATCCTCTATAGGGTCATATTCTTCCTTTAAATTTGCGTCAAAAACCTTTGCCAATCCCTGCCAATAGATAGCAGTTAAATCTCCTCTGTAGGTTTGCAACAAATCATAGGTGGTTTTGCCTGTTTCTCTGTAAATGAGTTTTATCAAAATCTTACCTTGGCTCCTTGTAAGATTTTTTAGATCGTCCATGAACTGATTTTTGATTGATTTTTCGGTTCTTTTGAGGTATTCTTTTCTCGCCTTTTCACTTGGCATAACTTGCAAGTTTTGCTCCATTAATTGAAACCTAAAACTGGCCATTTTTGCATAAGGCAAAACCTTTTTAACATTGTAAACCAAGCGCTGGTATTTCTTCTCGTAATTAGAATCCTTTTGCGCCTCTACTATAAAATCTGGCAAGGTAAATGTATAGTTGGCAGAGTCTGGCCCAACCTGACTCCAAAGCATATTTTTTGTTAAGAATAATGCTAAAAAAAGTACGACTATTTTATAATTGAAAATTGGTTTCACAGCAGCATCAATTGAATCAAATACTATTAAGGAAATTTTATGCCAATTTTTCCTTGTGTTTGGTGATAAGAATCACCATACCAACAATTGAACCTATAATAAATACAGATGAAATGAGCTCTGCTTGGGTGATGTTTTTACCTAGTATATGATAAGTGGTATTTACCCTAATTTTTTCAATGGTAAATCTTTCTAAACCGTTCAATAATAAATAAAACAAAAAGAAGGTACCCGGAATTGTAAATTTCTTCCTAATTACCCAAAGAAAAACAAAAAGTAATATACAAATTACCGCTTCATACAAGGCTGTAGGGTAAACCGGATTTAATAGTTGACTGCAATGCATTCCCTCGCAGCCAGGTATTGGCACTCCTTCATTTAACACATTATTTGGATACCTGTATGCCCAGGCCCAATCTGGTAAAAAGCTCAGCCAATCTGGCTTTGGCGCTAAATTATCTACACCCCAATCTCCATCACCACTTAATTGGCAGCCAATTCTACCGGTTCCATAAGTTAACATCAAGGCGGCGGCCGCAGAATCGCAGGTATGCCAGGCTGGAACGCCATTTTTACCCATATAATAAAGAATGCCAACAGCCGCAACTATTAAACCACCATAAAAAGTTAAACCACTAAACGATACCAAAGAGCCTATTGGATCAGCCATTAACTCATCCAAATTCTCTAAATTATGAAATATTTTTGCACCCAATAATCCGCCCACTGCACCAATAGCAATTACATTGCCCATCAATTCATGCGGATGCATGGTTACTTCTTTTATTTCTTCTTTTTTACCAGCTATTAGGGCCGCATCTTTGCGTTTTTCATAAAAGGCATAAGCACCACCTAAAAGAGCTCCAAACCAACTTCCTTTTGCACTCAACAAAAACTTTTGTGGATTTTCAACCAAGGCATCATAATCCAATGCCATCTCAAGCAGCTTAAAACCAATAAAAGCCCCAATTACAGTGACAGTAATATAATCGATAATTGTAACAGGTTCATTGAATTTCTTCTTTACTTTTATGGGTTTCAATAACCCATTTGCCTCTTTGCGCTTGAGCTCACTGCTCATAACTATATAGGCTAAAATAAAAGAAATGGCCATCATAAAACCAAATGTTTGAATGGGAAGTGGAATATTCACTCCTAACAAATCCTTTAAAATATCAGAAACAGTTGCGTACATAATTATATTGTACTGCGAATAACGCTAAAATATTTAAATTTATTTGTGCAATTATGCACTTCACTGATACTTATTGGTTGTTTTCTTGTTTACTTTTGCCTCTATGTTTGAACCTAAAATTACAGATATGCTTGACCTTAGAAGTGATACAGTTACCCTGCCAACCGCTGCCATGAAAGAAGCCATGATGCAAGCACCAGTCGGTGATGATGTTTTTGGCGAGGATCCAAGCGTGAACCTTTTACAAGAATATGCTGCAGATTTATTTGGAATGGAAGATGCCTTGTTTTGCAGTAGTGGCACTCAAACAAATCAAATTGCCATTAAAATACATACCCAGCCTGGTGATGAGGTAATATGCGATACCTTGTCGCATGTTTATTTATATGAAGGCGGTGGAATAGCCTTCAACAGCGGAGCTTCAGTAAGATTAATTCAAGGAAATAGAGGTATATTTAATGCTGCTCAAGTTGCAGAAAATATCAATAAAGAGGATGTTCATTTTCCTGTGAGCAAACTTGTATGCATAGAAAACACCGTTAACAAAGGCGGAGGTGCCTGCTGGGATTGGGAAGAACTCCTAAAAATAAAGGAAATTTGCCAAAACAATCAACTCGGCTTCCACCTAGATGGTGCAAGGTTGTTCAATGCGCTTGTTGCTAAAAACCAAAATCCTCAGCAATACGGACAATTATTCGACACCATATCAATTTGTTTGAGCAAAGGATTAGGTGCACCTGTGGGTTCATTGTTATTGGGTTCAAAAAAACACATACACAAAGCCAAAAGATTGAGAAAAGTAATGGGTGGAGGTATGCGGCAGGTTGGTTTTTTAGCTGCTGCCGGCTTATATGCGCTGCAAAACAATATAGACCGCTTGAGCCAAGACCATGTAAATGCAAAAATTGTTGGGGAATTTTTGAACCAACAGAATTATATAGAATACATGCTACCTGTGGAAACAAATATTGTTATTTTTAAACTCAAAGACCAATTTCCATCCGAACAATTCCTCCATTCACTACAAAAACAAGGAATCAAAGCAGTTTCAATGGGTAAAAATTTAGTCAGGTTTGTTTTTCATTTAAACCAAGAAAAAAAACAAATCGACCACTTAATTTACACCCTTAAAAACATCAATTAACCTTATTTATCAGGCATTTTCAGTAATTTAACCTATTACTAAAAATGCCTCCATTCAATTTAATTGTCCAAAAAAATGGGATAAAATACAGGGCTGTGCATCTTAAAATTTCCTAAATCATGTGATAATTAGGCACAATGAGTTAATTTGTGCCTATTATTCTATCGACCAAACAAATTAAATTTATAACGCATGTTGAAAAAAATACTTTTTGCAGTCATTTTGCTTGCAAGTTTTTCAGCTCATTCTCAGCAATTTCAGAATGTAATTGCCTCAACTAATTTACCTGCCAACGAAGGCCTAATTTTAGATGTGGTTGATTATAACAATGATGGATATGAAGATGTAGTTTACCAAAATACATTAACAGGGAACCTTGAACTTTATCGAAACCTAAACGGGGTATTTTCAAATGTATCGTCATTTGTTGGACTCCCTGCTATTCCCGGGTCTGGAAATGGTAACGAAGGGGTAACCTCCTTTGATTTTAACAATGACGGGTTTCAAGATTTGTTGATCGCCAGTTCTGGCGCAAGTGGTTATATCCGGTTGTTCCAAAATAATTGTGGTGCCAGTTTTACTGAGGTTACAAGCACGGTTAACCTGCCTTCTTTGCCAAATATTGTGGCGCAATACCTAACCAATGATCCAATCATTTTAATTGCAGATTATGATAAAGATAAAGACAACGACATTATTTTTTGTAGAAATAGCGGAGGTGAATTTTTCATTAGCGCCCTTAAAAACAATGGAGGAACATTTGCTTCCCCTGCCAATTTACTTACCAGTTTAGGTGCCACTACCATTCCATATATCGCACTCTTCGATTACGATAACGACCGTGATGAGGATTTGTTGGTAATTAAGAACACCTCAATTAGTGCTGCATGCCAAATAGATTTATATGATAACAATGGAACTGGATTTTACGGTATAACCGCTACTTCAGGACTTACAAATAGCAGTCCTGTAGGGTTTGCAAACATCCTTGACTATAACAACGATGGATTCTTAGATATTTTATTGGGAACTAAATCGGTTGTTTTGCCTGGTAGTGGCAACAATGGTTTAAAAGTTTTCAGAAATGAGGCAGGCACCGCCACATTCACCGATGTAACGGCAAGTTATAATACATTGCCTGCTACAGTGGGTGATTATTTTAATTCCCATGTTTTTGATTTAGACAATGATGGCGACAATGATGTGCTTTGGGAAATAAATCAAAGCACCACTACTTCCGTTCCTGCCTTAATGAGGAACAATGGCGTTGGTAGCAATGTATTTTCAGATCAAACAGGCAACAGAATTAGTGTGGCACTTACCAGCTCAAATAAATTTTCAAAATAT
>JBILJL010000136.1:0-6584 GCA_044377255.1 Bacteroidia bacterium | reverse complement strand
TCAGTTTCACAAATATTAAATCCAGCTTACATTCAAAATATATTTTATAATAAATTATTAAATTCAAACTGAATTGTGTTTATCGAAGTTATTATTAAAAATCGGGAATATAAATCAAATCGTATAAAAAATGCTTAAAGCTTATTTTCGTATGCTTATCAAGGTTTCGTGATATTTAGCATTTCATAAATTTTGGTCGCAAAAATTTTGACAATGTTTTTTTTGACAGTTTTTCAATTATGCATTTTTTCCTTTGGTTTCTATTATTGAAATGTAAACATTTTGCAGAAAAGGCCTAAAGGCCTGCAATAAGAATTTTTGGTCAACCTTAAACCCGGGCATAAATGTGCTGGGCTATTTCTTAAAAATTTTAGAGATTTTCAGAAATAAAAAAGCCACGAGACACTTAGCAAATGTTTTTGCTGAGGTGCCTTCGTGGCTTTTATGGGTTGCCCTTGGTGGTGGAAAGCTATCCTTACCGCAAGCTTTGCTTTTTATATCATGCTTATCTCTACCGCACCGAAACGCGATGAATCGCGGTTATGTTCATCCTTGCCGCAAGTTTTGCTTTTATATCATGTCTTAGCCTACCGCAACGAAACGCGATGAATCGCGTTTTTACGGGAGGAGGATGATAGGTGTGCGGGCATACTAAGCGATGGTGATGCTTTGGTCTAAGTATACGTCTTGGATGGCGTTAAGTAAAGCTACACCTTCGTTCATTGGTTTTTGGAAGGCTTTACGTCCAGAGATTAAACCATGTCCGCCAGCGCGTTTGTTGATTACTGCTGTGGTTACCGCTTCAGCTAAATCTGTTGCTCCTTTGCTTTCTCCACCAGAGTTGATTAATCCCATGCGACCCATGTAGCAATTTGCTATTTGGTAGCGAGTTAAATCAATAGGGTGACTAGATGAAAGTTCTGTATAAACTTTGTTATGTGTTTTACCAAAGTTTAAAGCAGTGTAACCACCATTGGTTGTAGGTAATTTTTGCTTAATAATATCAGCTTGAATGGTTACGCCTAAATGATTGGCTTGGCCAGTTAAATCTGCAGCAGTATGGTAATCTACGCCATCTTTTTTGAATGCATTGTTACGGGTATAGCACCATAAAACGGTTGCCATGCCAAGTTCGTGTGCACGTTCAAAAGCAGCAGCAACTTCTTGTATTTGGCGGCCACTTTCGTCTGAACCAAAATAGATAGTTGCACCTACAGCAGTTGCACCTAAGTTCCAAGCTTCGTCTACTGAACCAAACATAATTTGGTCGAATTTATTAGGGTAGCTCAAAAATTCATTGTGGTTTAATTTTACAATGAAAGGAATTTTGTGTGCATATTTTCTTGAGCAAGCTGCCAAAACACCATAGGTAGAAGCAACAGCATTACAACCACCTTCAATGGCTAACTTAATAATATTTTCTGGATCAAAGTAAGCAGGGTTTGGTGCAAAAGATGCGCCAGCACTGTGCTCAATGCCTTGGTCAACAGGTAAAATAGAAACATAACCAGATCCACCTAATCTGCCGTGCTCATAGATTGCACCAAGGCTTCTTAGTACTTGAGGAGTGCGGTTACTTTGAAGGAAAACGCGATCTAGGAAATCGCCACCAGGTAAATGCAATTGGCTTTTTGAAATGGTTTTACATTCGTGGTTCAATAACGACGCTGCGCTATCGCCTAATAATTCGGCTATTTTTGTCATAATTAAGGTATAATTGCGGTGCAAACTTACATTTTTTTACAAAACAACATTCAAAAAAATGAAAATAGAGATTCATAAAATTTCAGATCAAGCTGAATTGGAGATAGCATGGGCCATTCGCAGGGTGGTATTTGTGATTGGTCAAAATTGCCCGGAGGAATTAGAATGGGAAAATGAAGAAGAGTCGGTGCATTTTCTTGCTTTGCTAGATGGCGTTCCTGTAGGCACTGCTAGGTGGAGAGAAACAGAAAACGGCTATAAATTAGAACGCTTCGCTGTTTTGGAAGAAGCAAGGCACAAAGGGGTTGCTTCGGCCTTGGTTCAAACCTTAGTTAATGAATTGAGCCCTAATGGAAAATTACTCTATTTGCATGCGCAGTTAGAGGCAGCGCCGTTGTATGCCCGGTTTGGGTTCAAACCGAGAGGAGAGAACTTTTGGGAAGCCAGCATAGAACACGTAAAAATGGTTTTGGAAGTGAGTTAGTCAACTATAGCCACATACATGGCTTTTATTTCTTTCTCGTATTTTTGCTCCACAATTTTGCGCTTAACTTTTAGGGTTGGTGTAATTTCGCCTAACTCTAAACTAAAAGGTCTGCGCTTTACAGCAAAGTGTTTTACACGCTCAAATTTACCCAATTCTGTGGCGTATTTGTGCATGTCAATCTCTAACCATTTCTTAATTTCATCTTCTCTAATGAAGTCGTCGGCTTCTTCAAAATAAGCTTCTTTGAAGCCAAAAACTTCTTTCATTTCTTCTTTTGAAGGAACTATGATGGCGGTTAAATATTCTTGCTTGTCGCCAATTAAAAATATTTGTTCAATTTTATTCGATTTCAAATAAACACTTTCAATTGGGGTTGGGTAAATATTTTTGCCAAATGAATTCACCAATATATTTTTGATCCTATCTGTAATTTTTAAGTAGCCTTTATAGAATTTACCTACGTCGCCAGTATGCAACCAACCATCTTTATCAATAGCCTCTGCAGTAGCTTCGGGCAGGTTCCAATAACCTTTCATCACATTTCTACCACGCACCAATATTTCACCTTCGGCACATTCAAAATCGGGGTTAAAAGAATCAAATGTTTGAACCGTAATAATTTCTTTGGTTTCCGGATTTTGAATGGCCACTTCGTTTAACCTACCTACTCTTCCAACAGCTCCAAATACTTGGCGGTGTGGCTCATTTACCGTAACCAAAGGCGAAGTTTCGGTAAGACCATATCCCTCACAAACGGTTACGCCTATATTGCCAAAAAACTCGCCAACATGCTGTGGCATGGCACCTCCGCCAGAAATCATTAGTCGCATATTGCCACCTAACTTCTCTTTAATTTTAGAGAACACCAATTTTTCTGCAACTAACAATTGCAGAGATAAAATAGGCCCTGGAGTTTGGTTATTTTCTCTCAAGTGACGGCGTTTTTCGCCCATTTTTATCGACCAATCAAATATTTTTAGGCTCAAACCGCCTTTAGAGGTTACATTTTTTCTAACTCTTTCTTCAATTCTTTCTAATAACCTAGGAACAGTTAAAATAGCGGTAGGCTTTATTTCTTGAATGTTACTGGTTAATGCTTCTAAACTTTGTGCAAATGCAATTTGTGAACCAATTACTGTACTCATATAATAAGTAGCAGTTCTTTCGTAAACGTGGCACATTGGTAAAAAAGATAAAAATCGAAAATCTTTGTTAACAATATACATGAGCTCAATGGCCATTTCAATATCGCTCAAGAAGTTATCATGGGTAAGCATGGCACCTTTTGGTTTACCGGTAGTGCCAGAAGTATAGAGCAAGCAACTCAAATCATCTCTAGTTACCGAATCACAAATGGCATCAATCTGGTTTTTGGCATCTTGGTAGAGCAAACTTCCTTGAGAAATCATTTCCTCGTAAGTAGTAATGCTGTCGTCTCTTTTGTCGGTATTAAAAGCAATAATGATGCGCTCTAATTTTGGACAATTGTGTTTAATTTTGTTTATTTTCTTCAATAGAAACGGCGTTCCAACCAGGATGGCTCTGGCACCAGAATCGTTTAAAATGTATTCTACTTCCGATTCGGAAAGGGTAGGATAAATAGAAACATTTACCAAACCAAGCTGCATCAAACCTTGGTCGTATGAAATATATTCAGGGCAATTTTCTATAATCAGGGCAACCATGTCCTGCTTTTTGTAGCCAAGATTGTGGAAGAATGCAGAAATGGCATTGGCTTCATCCAAAACTTGTTTATAGGTTATTTCATGGTAATAGTCTTTCTTTTTTTCTAATAAGTATATACTCTCAGGAGTTTTAATGGTATTAGCTGCATGCTTTAAGTAAGGGTGCAGGGAAGGAAAAGAATAGTTTAAATTAAATTTTTGATCCATGTGTTATTCAAATGTTAATGCGAATAAAGCCAAATATCTCAAACCGCTCAAATTGATTAGGTCAAAAAGAGAAAAAATAGTTGCATATTTTGCAAATTATTGTAAAAAGTTAATTAAAGAGGTTTGGAATTAGCGGCCGCTTGGGATTCTCATTTTGTAATCTACATTGGCTGCGCCCTTGCTAATACTGATAAGTTTGTTGCGAATGAGGCGTTTTTTGAGTTCAGAAATATAATCAACAAATAATTTTCCTTGGCAATGGTCGTATTCATGTTGAATAACCCTTGCGGCAATGCCGCTAAATTCTTCTTCGTGCCAAACAAACTGTTCATCTTGGTAGCGCAATAAGACATTTGGGTGTCTGCTAACTTTTTCTCTAATATGAGGAATGCTGAGGCAACCTTCTTCATATTCCCATTCATCGCCCCATTCTTTGAGCATTTCGGAATTAAGAAAAACCTTTTTCATTTCTGGAACGGTTTCGTCGCCAAAGGCACTGGTATCTGCAATGAATAGGTTAATAGGTTTGCCAATTTGAGGGGCTGCCAAACCAACGCCACTAGCGTGGTACATGGTTTCCCACATGTTTTCAATTAACTTAGTTAAGTCTTTATACTGAGGGTCAATGCTTGCGCCTACTTTTCTTAAAACTGGGTCGCCATATGCTACTATTGGAAAAATCATCTATATATATAAGGTTTTACCGGTTAAATGGTTTTAAAATTTGTTTTCCATATAAGTTTGTAGGATAAGTACTGCGCTTATTTGGTCCACATTTTCTTTTTTCTGCCGATCTTTTTTCTTCAATCCCATTTCTAACATGCTGGCTTTGGCCATTCTAGAGGTTAGTCGTTCGTCTATTCTTTTAATTGGCAGTTCTGGAAAATGCTTAGCCAACAAAGATATAAATTTTTCTACATGTTTCGCAGATTCAGAGTCGGTACCATCCATCTGCAGTGGCTTTCCAACCACAATGCATTCCAAAGGCTCCTTGGCAATATACTCCTTTAAATAAGCCATGAGCTCATGTGCTCTCACAGTAGCAAGGGTGCTAGCAATTATTTGCATGGGATCTGTAACTGCTAATCCTACTCTCTTGGTTCCGTAATCAACTGCTAAAATTCTGGCCATTTTACTTTGGTTTTTACTACAAAGTAACATTTTTTTTATCAACCACAGTAGCTTTAGCGAAGGTGGTTGCCACCAAGGCGCAAAGGCACCAAGTTTTTTTGGTTAGTTTTTACTACAAAGCAACAAAGGAACGATTTTTTTTTGCCACCAAGGCGCGGAGGCACGGAGTTTTTTTTGGTTGGTTTTTACTACAAAGAAACAAAGGAACGATTTTTTTTGCTAGTAATTTGGGGTTTTTCGACCCTGAAGGGTCTTATGTTTATAAGGAATTGATTGGTTTTAAATTTATGACCCTTTCAGGGTCAAGAATAGCTGCTACTTAAAACAATTTTAACTGAATGTATAAAAAAACTCAGCGCTTTAGCGCCTCGACACCTTCGCCAGCCACCTCTGCCAAGGCTTCAGTGTTCGCGGGAGGCTTCGGCGCCTGAAATGTGGCAAATTTGTTACTTTGTTTCTTTGTAAAAATCAATCTAAACTGTAGCAAAAACGTTTAAAAAAATTGAAAAGTTTTAAAATGAGATACCAAAATAATCTTGGATTTTTTTTTGAGTCATTTTTTTCGGAAAACAGGGACAGCTAACTTTTTTACGTGATTTTGGATTTTTTTCTTGTTTAGATTAATTTTTATTATTAGCTTCGAATTACTATTAACAAATACCAAATGAAAACCCAACCCAACCCAATCTCAGCAATTAGTTTTTTTTAAAATCCAATTTTACAATTTGTAATTTTTACAAATATTTTTTTTAGCATCGGTTGCCAAAAAGAATTAAAATTAGAAAATTTACCTAATTCCAATTTTACTACAAACAGCATAACATTAAATCAATCAGAAATTCAAGAATTTATTGATTCTGTAAATGCAGTTCATATTCGTCAAAATAGTTCGGACCAAATTGGGCTTAACTCAGCGCTAAGTCTGATGGAATCTGCTCTCAATTATTCATTTTCCGATGTTGATACTGCTTTAATAAATGAAGACACTGCAACTTTTTATTTTGATTTTAATTTAAGCGTAAATTCAAGTGGAAATTGTGAATTTTTAAACGTGGCCAATGTTACTAAAGAAATTGCCACATATGTAAAATCTAATTGTTGTGGTGACGAGCTTTTAAGATACTCTATTGGCGAAATTCAAAATGTAAATGAAGGAGAATTTTATAGGTTTGTCATTACTGTTGGAGAAATGGATGCTGATTTTAATTACTTGACTGCGCCTTCTCCACCTGAGGTAAATGGAAATTTTCTATGGAGAATTGATCAATACAACTTTTATAGCTATACTAATTGTCAATTTAATCAACCTTTTGCCCCAACAATTTTAGAAGAAAAAATTAACACTTATTTAAAAAATACAGCAAGTTATA
>JBILJL010000135.1:0-6602 GCA_044377255.1 Bacteroidia bacterium | reverse complement strand
ACTAAAGAAAATTAAGTTGCAGTTGAACAAAGAGACAATTGAAGTACTCAACGAAATGCAACTTAATCAAATTCATGGGGGAACTGGTGCCACCATTGTTCAAACAGCCAAAGAATCATCATGGAGATGCGCTGTGGATGCCTATACCTACGCAACAGCGGTTGATGGGTGGGGTAAAGATAATTCATATTGGGGCTGCCCATATCAGGAATATGCAAAATCTGAATATGTGCCATTCAATCAAAAACCAAATGGGCAATTAGATAATACAAATGTTAATACACCAAATGGTGCATTCATTTGTATCAAACCTTATTAATTAATTGCAGTGGCATAAAAAATTGCCACTGCAACTATTCTTATGAAAAGAGCAATAAAAATAGCATTGGTAGTAGTATTTCTACTGTTTTTATTCAAATACGCACAAATAATCATAAATTATAAGCAAGTATCTGAACAAACCAAACAGTATATTCTATCAAATTTTTCTTACAAAGAAATATTTTACTTTACTACTGTTGGTTTTGGACATGAGCATAATAGTACTGGCGATTATACTTACAAATTTTTAGAGGATACAATAACCTTTAAAATTATAGGCCACCCAAGTAACGACAACTTAAGATTTTTGTTTAAAACCATTGATACCCTTAATGCTACTTTAGAATTTAACCATTTACTATTTGAACCGGATACCACTAAACCTACTTCCATTTCAATTTATTTTTGGACAGATGAGGAATGGAAAAAGAATATGCCAGATAGATATTATCCAACTGCGGCCGGATGTGTAATTCCAAGAATTTATGATAACAAAAAACTTACTAAGATGGATGTTATGTTACTAACTGACTGGTCAACTCCATACCAACAAAAATTTATTATAATTCAAGAAATAACGCAAGTGCTAGGCATTTTTAAAGACTCGGAGTACGAAAGACACACTGTTTTTTCTGATTATTTAGGTGATACCTGTTATGGGTATATGGATTTGGCATGTGTAAAAATACTTTACAATAGCGGCTTACAGCCCGGTGTTATGCAGCATACATTTGAAGATGCTTTGGGAATAACTGATGAGCGAACACTTAAGGAACAAACAAAAGCAAAGAAATCAATATTCGAAATTAATTAAATAGTTTTTTGATTTTACATTTACAGGAAAATTTAACTGAAGTTCGTAACAATATATGCTGCAAAACACATCGAATAGGTGTTGCAGTGCCGTTGTTTAGTTCGGGCGCAAATACTGCCAGTTTTAAAATTGCAGACTATCAATTAAAGAATCAGTTACTACAAATACAACAATTAGAACAGCGCATCACCAATGATATAATGAGTCAACTACAAGCTTATAATATTTCAATACAACAAATTAACAATGCCCAATTTACAGATAGCATAGCAAAGCGTAGGTATGAAATCAGTTCTAATAAATACCAAGCTGGTAAAATAACCTATACAGATTTATTGCTTGCACAAAACCAGCAATTGCAAACAAAACAAATTTATTTAAATGCAATAGCAGCCTATTGGCAGGCGTATTACACCCTAAGAAGCACCACGCTGTATGATATACATACCCAACAAGGGTTTTGAGAGGGAGTAGGAAAAACCTTGCCCGGCCGCTGTGAAGCACCCTAGTCATGTCGTGAGACACTACACACCTTTGCTTGAAAATTTTAGCGTTATGAACTGTGAAATTTTTTATTATTTTTAACCTAAAGTTTTAAGCAGGTTTTGATTTATAAACCGCATAGAGAAATGAAATCAAAAAAAATTAAATTAGAGTTGAACAAGGAGACGATTGAGGTTCTAGACACCAACAGCATGGCCAAAGTAAATGGAGCGGAGAGACAAACAACTAAATTATGCTATGAATCATTAAAAATAATAATTGGACTTACTTTAACTATTCATGAAACCTTAGACCGGAATACCGAGTGCCCTAATGGTCCATGTACAAATCCTGCTGGTGGAGGTACACAAGCAACTAAAGAAGTTATGGCATCAGGTTGTCTTTTATGCCCAGTAGTGGTAGGTTAGTAGGAAAATGTTATCTACTTTAAATATCTATTTATTCCAGAATGGGAGTAGAATTATTCCCATTTTGGCTATCTTCTTATTTACATTCTACGGCTGTTCAAGTTCAACAACAAAATCGGAATACTATAAATTAAGCAAATTAGACAGTATCAATGACTATTTTTTTGAGATAACTACAAAAAATGAATATTATCCAAATAGAGTTAAAAAGCCAATGAAATGGAAAAAGAAGGATATTTCAATCGCTTTGATGGGTAAACCTAAATCAAATGATATAAAGGTATTTAAGGAGGTTACGAGGTACATTGAAAATTATTTAAATATTAGTTTCCGATATTCTGATAGTGAGGATGCCGACATATTATTTTTTATCGGAAGCAATGATTACTTTGAAAATGAGCTATCTGAATATTTCCCACGGAAGATTTTTTCAGATGGCAATTCAACGGCCTTATTTTTTTTTAAAACCAACATTTTTGATAGAACATCAATTAATAGGTCTTTTGTATTTATTAGTGAAGGGGTTATCCCAAAATATAAGAAACACCTTTTTTTGGAAGAGTTGGTGCAATCTATGGGCTTTCCTAATGACTCATATAAATATCCCAACAGTATATTTTATCAAGGAGGAAGTTGTGACACAGTTTTTAACTATATGGATAGTGCCATCATTAAAATATTGTATCCATAGATATAAGTTTTGATGTGAATGAAATCTAATTTACTCGAAAAAATATTGCAAAACTGGCAACATGCACACCATTTTGTTGTTCGACAAAGGTGGCTAATTAACCCATTAAACCCATCACGAAAAATCCATATTACTTTTGTAGCACGCTTAACCGGTTCTCCCACATAATGCGAGATAAGCTGCTCAACCAGAGATGATCTCATAGGATTAATTATTTTACAGGAATTCGATGATTTTCAATTCAAGGTTTGGCCTGCGGCCATCATGAAAATCTGGCTGTTAAGCGCTCGCCCGTTTATGTAACTATTTTATCAGGCAACAATTTATTTAACACTTTTTCAAAAAATGGGATTGTCCAAATAAAAATTAGCACTCCAAAGATATTAAATACCATGTGAGCATTAGCAACAGTCCTTTCTACTGATGCTCCAGAACTTATAATTTTCACTAATTCAACAAAAGGATAAAACAATATAAGCCCTAATATTATTGATAGAAGATTAAATGTTACATGAAACAAACCTGTTTTGAGTGCTTGTCTGCTTCCTCTTATGGTTGCCAGTAGAGTGTCACTACAGGTTCCTAATTCTGCACCCAACATTACTGCAATGCCACCTGTCAAACTTATAAGACCTTTTTTTGATAAAATAATTGCCATCCCTACAGTTGCTGATGAAGACTGTATAACCAAAGTTACAATAGCTCCAACAATTTCCCCAAAAAAGGGGTTCTCTGTTTTTTTCATCCACTCATTAAAAAACGCCTCATCCTTAAGTGGCTCCACTGCATTTTCCATAGTAAAAAGCCCAAAAAATAAAACTCCAAAATACAATATAGTCTTACCGATGTTACTTAGCTTTTCTGACTTAGCAATAAAAAGAAGTAGAAATCCAATAAGTAAAAAAACTGGGGAATACTTTCCTACGTCCATCGCAATTATCTGACTACTCACTGTTGTTCCAATATTTGCTCCTAAAACAATTCCCATTGCCTGTCTAAAAGTTAATATCTGCGAATTAACCAATACTATTGTAATAATGATGACGGCAGAAGAAGAGTCAAGTAAAGTGGTAACAACAATCCCAACTAACAAACTGCTAAAAGAATTAGATGTATATTTTTTAATCCAAATATTGGCATTTTCTCCAAGTGCAGATTTTAGTGTTTCCGATAGATTGGTTACTGCAAATAGGAATAAAACCAACCCCGCAGTAATTGATAAAATTATATCAGTCATTATTATATAATAAAATATAAATTAGCATAAGTTATGTAATCATTGAACCAAATTAATATTAAGTAATCATTAATAAATAAATTTCTCTATAGAAAAGATTTATATTCTCACAGGTGTCGTTTTCTTGTGTGACGCATAATCGGGTCAGGCAAGAGAGTTTTACCCTTACGTTCCCATGGAACCGTGCTTGAAAGTCTCCCTTCACCCCGCCCATGCGGGGGCTCTTCTAGTTTCATAACGAATGTATTTATTCATCATGAATTTAACAATATCCAGCGTGGAAATAATTGAGGGTGGTTTTGAATTTTCCCCTAAGCTTAACTATTTTTACAGGAATTCGATGATTTTCAATTCAAGGCTTGGCCTGCGGCCACCATGCAACTCTAGCTGTTATGCCTCTTTTTTCTTTCTGATACGTGTATTAATCCAATTCTTTATTCCATCAAACCTTAAGTCACCTTTACTTGCCGAAATAACCATTTTATATTTGTCATTTTGGTCTGCTAAAATATCAAAACCATAGTTCAGAAGTATTAATCTCATTAGAACATAAGCCGTCCTTTTATTTCCATCAATGAATGGATGATTAATTAAAATACTTTCAAGAATTGCTGCTGCCTTGTCAGAAGGAGTTGGATAAAGGTCGTGTTTTTCAAATGTTGCGAATGGCCTCTTTATGGCGGATTCTAGGGAGCCTTGGTCACGAACACCCTTACTTCCTCCAAACTTGTCAATAAGTATGTTGTGAATATTTAGAACATCTTGTAGTTCAATCATTGAGCAAGCTTCTCGAGAAGTTCCTTATCTTCAGATAGTATTTGACGCAAGTTGTTTGTCAACCTAACCTTTTCTGCTGGTTGATCTTGAAGTGCCTTCAAAAAGTCTAATACGTCTTGTAAAATGGTTTCAGGAACACTGTCGAGAACCTTTTGAATCTCTGTTTGAATTTGTGTCTTGGTCATATTCAAATATAAGGAAAAAACAATTGAGATGAATTATTCTTAAAATAAGGCGTAATCAGGTCAATCAAGAGAGTTTTACCCTTACGTTCCCATGGAACCGTGCTTGAAAGTCTCCCTTCACCCCGCCCATGCGGGGATTCTTCTAGTTTCATCACGAATGTATTTATTCATCATGGATTTACCAATCTAGTAGTGAAATAATTGAGGGTGGTTTTGAATTTTCCCCTAAGCTTAATTATTTTTGCAGGAATTCGATGATTTTCAATTCATGGCTTGGCCTGCGGCCACCACGAAACTCTAGCTGTTAGTGGTAGTGCTTTTTATAGGTCAAGTACAATACGAATATTGTCCTTAATTTTCATTATTTGATCTTTGTTCAACTGTCCAACTTTCTTAATAAATCTTTTATTATCAATTGCTCTAATTTGATCAACAAGCACATCGCTTAATTTGTCTAATTGCCCCTTTTTTAAATGAATTCGCAACAAATTTATTTTGGTCTGAACACTACTTGTTATTGGGCAAACCACTGTCGATAAATGAGTGTCATTTAATAGATTTGTTTGAATAATTACTACAGGTCTAGTTTTACCTGGTTCTGTTCCTCGGCTTGGGTTAAGGTCAGCAAGCCAAATGTCATATTGTTTGATCTTCATCTATAAGCTTTTCAAATTCATGCAATATGTCCATTGAGTCTTTGCTTGTTAGTTTTGATTCTTTTACAAGTTGACTTTTCAATAGGCGTCTTTTATTGAATAAGTTATAAATGCTTACTGCTTCATTGATATAACGATTTCTAGCAAGTTTGAGTTTTGCTGTCATTTCTTCTGTGTCATCAAAAATTTGATCGTCCAATTTAAGTGATAATGTTTTCATAGTCTTTGATTTTTTTACAAAGGTATGCATTAAAAGTATATACCACAAATTCTAAACAATTTTTTGGAGCATTACCACTAAACGTCAGCCTGTCTAAAAACTGCGATTTGTAACTCAAAAATAGGGTATTTTTAGGCGATATGGCGAAGGCTTGAAAAAAAGCTGGGATTATTTTCTGAAAAAATTGGGTGGCTTAAAATTGATTGAATGAGTTTGTATGGGTTCAAAAATTGCAGAAAATCAAAACAAACGTGGGCCACTTAGCCCATAAAACCCCATCACGAAAAACCCATAACACTTATTTTAGCACGCATAACCGGTTCTCCCGCAAAATACGGGACAGGCTGTTCAACCGGAGTTTATCTCATAATATTAATTATTTTTATAGGCATTCGATGATTTTCAATTCATGGCTTGGCCTGCGGCCACCAAGAAAATCTGGCTGTTAGCAGTAGTGCTATCTTGTCCAGACAACGTTTTCTTATCAATTTTAAGCGGTCTGTTGTCATTCGTTATATAAGTTTGTATCTTTGTACGCAACAATGAAATTCTACGATAAATATCCGCAACTAAAAGAAAAAGGTTTCTTGGCTCAAGTGCTGACGAAAACTGTGTTCTCAACAATGTCGTTAGAGAACCAGCAAGTATCAATGTCGAAAGTTGAAGAGATTGTTTTCTCATTGTTGAAGGAGCAAGAGTTAAAAGGTGGTCAATTCTTTTCTAATCAAGGTCGTTAAAGGCTCAAAGTTTCCGTTGTCAGCCAATTTCATCGCATCAATGTAAGTTTTTC
>JBILJL010000134.1:0-6609 GCA_044377255.1 Bacteroidia bacterium | reverse complement strand
CATTGGTCCATCAATCACTAATAATTTTAATTCATCAATTCCAATAATATAGCCCAAAAATGTATTTGCAATCAAGAAAGATAAGAGCCAAAAAACGGTGTGTTTAAAAATCCTTTTGGTTATTTTTTCTGTATTCCATTTTTGTTCTACCAATCTTTTCTGTTGTTGTGCATCGCCATCAATTAGGTATTCTACTTTTCTAAATAACATTTCAAGAAAAATAGTTTGAGGACATGCCCAGCCGCACCATACTCTACCAAATAACACCGTGAATAGCACAATAAATAAAACAAAAGAGAGCATTAATAAGGCAAAAAGGTTTAAATCTTGGGGCCAAAAAACCATACCAACGATAATAAATTTGCGCTCCAAAACATTTAAAAGCAGTAAAGGCCGATTTTGAAATTTTAAAAATGGCCCAGCAAACATCATGGCCATGAAGAACCAGCTCAACCAAGTTCTGTAGTTATAAAGTTTCCCTTTAGGTTTCTTGGCAAATATCCAAAGACGTTTGCCATCTTTATCAACATTGGAGAGCTCATCTCTGAAGTGCTCGTCGGGAATTGGGTGTGCACTTTTCATGAATTTATATCAACAATTATTTTGCAATTTGTATTTCACTACCCTTAACTACAATGGTTGAATCATCAGGTGAAACGCCTGCCTCAACGTATAAATCTCCTTGAGGCTCTTTTGCTTGAGTTGGTGTAGTTCCTTTGAGTGTATGAATAAATGATGCAAGTGATTGCATTTGCTTTCCGCTCAAGGCATTCTGCCATGAAATCATTCCTTTAGCAGGTACACCGTATTTGATGGTTTTAAAGATTGACTTTACATCGCCTCCATGAATCCAATAATTATCGGTAAGGTTAGGCCCAACTAAACCACCACCATCGGCTAAATGACAAACAGCACATTTTTCTTGAAAGATAACAGCACCCTCATCAATATCTTTTTTATTCGTTAAAAGCACCACTGAGTTTTCATCAATTGCGTTACCAGATTTTTTAAGATAGGCATCAACCTCAGCTTTTGATTCGGCTACAGCATTAGTATATTCAGCTGCTTGCAAACTGCCAATTTTAAAAACATGGTAATTCAAAAGATAGAGAATTGCCGCAACTATGGTGATATAAAAAATAAAATTATACCAAGGCGGCGTTGGATTATCTAATTCTTTGATACCATCAAAATCTTCTTCTAAAATCAATTCATCTTCTGACTTTTCTGTTTTTAAGGCAGCAAATTTCTCCCACCAACTAATTTGAACTTTTCCATCTTCTGCTACACGCAGCTTTTGAACAGCAGTGGTTAAGGAGCCTAAAAGAAAAATAACAAATAATAATAAAATTGCGTTCACAGCAATTAATATACTTGTTAAACCAATTCCGGTATTTGCACCGGTAACATCAGCATTTTGAGCCGATAAGGTGCCAGCCAGCAGCAGTATGGCTGAGAATGTAAATAATTTATGCTTCATGATATAAATTTTTTAATTTTCAAATGGTTTTTGCGCCATGTCCTTGATGTAATTCTTATCGGCTTTCAATACCCAATAAAGTACTCCTACAAAAAATGTCATGAATACAATGAGTGAAAAAATCAGGTAACCTGATTGTATTCCAACCATACTTTGAATGTGTTGTCTGAACATGGTTTTGTTTATTTATTTGCGGTACGACTCAATTTAACATCGGTTCCCATTCTTTGCAAATAGGCAATCATGGCAATTACTTCGGTATTCGCATCCACTTGATAACCTTCTTTACTTAGGCCGTCAGCAATTTTATTTGCTTGTTTTAGCAAATCCGCCTCAGCGATATTTTCAAAACCCACTTCATAAGGAACGCCCAAGGTTCTCATAGCATTAATTTTATCAGCAGTATTTGATGAGTTCAATACATTTTCTTCTAACCAAGGATATGCGGGCATAATAGAACCTGGCGACATGGAGCGAGGATCTCTCATGTGACTTAAATGCCAACTATCAGGATATTTACCACCAATACGCATTAAATCTGGCCCAGTACGTTTTGAACCCCACAAAAATGGATGGTCATAAACATATTCACCCGCTTTTGAATATTCACCATAGCGTTCTGTTTCGCTGCGGAAAGGACGAATCATTTGCGAATGGCAGCTCACACAACCTTCACGAATGTAAATATCTCTTCCTTGTAATTCGAGTGGCGTATATGGCTTAACACTTGTTATAGTGGCTATATTAGATTTGATGGTTAGCATTGGAATAATTTCTACCATACCGCCAATTAAAATTGCTACTACAACCAATACCATAAAGGTTACTGGTTTGCGTTCAAATACTTTATGCCAATGTGAATGTGACCCGTGAGACACAAAATTTTTATCTAATGCAGGTGCAGATGCAGCCTCATTGGCAATTAGTTTTCCACTGGCAGCAGTTTTCATTAAATTATAAATCATCACAAACAAACCACCTAAAAATAAAGTTCCACCAATTGAACGCATGATGTGCATTGGTATTACCTGAAGGGTAGTTTCTAAGAAGTTTGGATATTTCAACATTCCTTCTGGCAAAAATTCTTTCCACATCATTCCTTGAGTGAAACCAGCCCAATACATTGGAATTGCATAGAATAGGATACCTAAAGTAGAAATCCAAAAATGGGTATTTGCCAATGATTTAGAATACAATTGGGTACCATAAATTCTTGGTACTAACCAATAAAATATACCAAAGGTCATTAAACCATTCCACCCCAGAGCGCCAGTATGAACGTGGGCTACAATCCAATCTGTGAAATGTGCAATTGCATTCACACTTTTTAAACTCAATAAAGGACCCTCAAATGTAGCCATACCATAAGCAGTTACGCCCACGGCAAAGAATTTCAATACAGGCTCATCTCTTACCTTATCCCAAGCACCTCGTAAAGTTAATAATCCGTTGATCATTCCACCCCAAGATGGCGCTATAAGCATGATAGAAAATACAACACCTAATGATTGCGCCCAATCTGGCAAACTAGAGTATAACAAGTGATGCGGACCAGCCCAAATGTACAAGAAAATTAATGTCCAAAAGTGCACAATAGACAATTTGTAGGAATATACTGGACGGTTAACTGCCTTTGGTAAATAATAATACATCATCCCTAAATAAGGTGTAGTTAAGAAAAATGCCACAGCATTGTGACCATACCACCATTGCACCAGGGCATCTTGAACACCTGCGTATAACATATAACTTTTTGTCCAGCTAATTGGCAATTCAAATGAATTCACAATATGTAATACGGCAACTGTTATAAAAGTAGCCAAGTAAAACCAAATGGCAACATACATGTGGCGCTCTCTTCGTTTAATAATGGTACCAATCATGTTAACTCCAAAAGATACCCAAACCAAAGCAATAGCAATGTCAATAGGCCATTCTAATTCGGCATACTCCTTTGAGGTAGTCATGCCTAAAGGCAAGGTAATGGCAGCTGCTAAAATAATTAATTGCCATCCCCAAAAATGAAAGCTACTCAAGAAATCACTAAAGAGCCTTGCCTTACATAAACGTTGCAGGGAGTAATAAATACCAGCGAACATGGCATTTCCCACAAAGGCAAAAATAACAGCATTTGTATGTAGAGGTCTAATTCTACCAAATGAAAGATAAGGAAGGTTCATGTTCAAGGCGGGGCAATAGAGTTCAATCGCGGCGATTAAACCTACCAACATACCCACCACGCCAAAAACAACTGAGGCGATGATGAAATTCCGGATAATCCGGTTATCGTAGTTAAAGTTTTCTATTTGCATAGGATTTTAGTTTTAATATCGGATTCAAAATTACCTTCCAGAAATTACCATAATAGGACAATCCTTACCTTTTTGAATGATTTTTATCAGTTAAATTCATTGCACTATTTCTCTTTTCTTTCAGTTTCAGTTATAAGAGGTTTGTCATCAAATAAAATCCTAACAGATGGGGTATAATCATCATCCATTTGCCCGCTTTTTACCGTCCAGATAAATGCAATTAAAAAGCCTAAAGCCATTACTAAACTTACACCTATGAGCAAAAAAATTATATTCATCTTTGTATTTATTATTTAAAACAAGCGATTCTTTTTAGCGTATAAATAAGTTGCACTGGTTGTAAAAATTATTACACTTATGCTACTTATAGGCATTAGTATCGCGGCTATAATTGGCGACAAAAGACCCTGAACCGCGAAGCTTAATCCAACCACATTATATAATAAAGAAATAACAAAACTAAAATGAATAACTTTCATGGTATCTTTAGCATAACTAAAAAATTGGTTCAGTTTATCAAAAACGCTGGCATCCATAATCACATCGCTACTTGGCGAAAAATGAGCAGTATTTTCTGTTACAGAAATTCCAATATCAGCCACCTTTAATGCACCTGCATCATTTAAACCATCTCCAATCATCCCAACCCTAGCGCCGCCTTCCTTCAACTGATGTATATACAACATTTTTTCGGAAGGACTCATATTAAACAACATTTGTACATCAGCTGAAAATATGCTTTCCAAATTCGTTCGTTCCGAATCATTATCGCCACTTAGCAAACTCAACGACCGATTTTGCGACAAGTTATTAATAACATTTTTTAAGCCATTCCTATAAGCATGCTTAACAATAAAACATCCGGGTATTTCTTTCCCTATTGAAACATAAACACTGGTGTTTAACACTTGGTGATCATCCAAAATAGTATTGATATAGCTGGCTGACCCAAGCTTTATTTGAACCTCATCTACCTGAGCACTGATTCCCTTGCCTGCCAATTCTGAATAAAACTGAATAGGTAATTTTTCAGAAACTGGCAAGGCTAAAAAACCAAGAATTCTCTGACTCAATGGATGAACAGAATTTTCACAAACCGACTTTATAAGTATCTTTTCGTAATTTGAAAGAGGCCTTCCTTCATAAGAAATTTCAGATTCGGCAGGCTGCGTGATGGTTCCTGTTTTATCAAATACCAAGTGATCTAGTTTAGCCATGCGTTCAATTACCGCTGGCGATTTTAAATAAAACTTGCTTCTTCCCAACATGCGAAGACTATTGCCTAATGCAAAAGGAGATGACAATGCCAAAGCACAAGGACAGGCAATAATTAATACGGCAGTAAAGGCATTTAAACTGCGAGTTGAGTCAAAAATCATCCAAAAAATGGCTGAACCAAATGCAATAAATAATAAAGTAAAAGTAAAATATTTACTTACTATTGATTGAAAACTTTGCATAGTACTTACTTCAGACTTTGCAAAATGTTCACTATTCCATAGCTGTGTTAAGTAACTTTGTGAAACAGATTTGCAAACATCTAACTCAATTGTGCCGCCCATTTGTCTGCCACCTGCATAAATTACTTCGCCTAATTCCTTTTCAATAGGATCATTTTCACCTGTAACAAAACTAAAATCTATTTTAGCAACACCTCTTAACAGTATGGCATCAGCCGGAATAATCTCATTGTTATGAATGAGCATCCTATCTCCTATTTTCAAATGAGTAACAGGTAAAGTAGTTTCTAATTCGTTTCTCAATACTGAAACGGCAACTGGAAAATACGATTTATAATCACGTTCAAAAGAAAGGGTATCAAAGGTTCTTTGCTGAACCCATTTACCCAATAATAAAAAGAACACCAAACCAGCCAATGTATCAAAGAAACCGATGCCCGAATGGGATATAACCTCATAAGAACTGCGTAAAAACATAACCAAAATTCCAAGGGCCAAAGGGAAGTCGATATTCACTATTCCTTTGCGAATATTCTTGTAGGCAGATTTAAAATAATCTTGAGCTGAATATAAAAATACTGGCATTGCCAAAGCCATATTTAAATAGCCAAATAAACGAGAAAAAGTATGGGTTGAAATACTATCTAATCCAAAATATTCAGGAAAACTAATAAGCATGATGTTACCAAAACAAAAGCCTACAACCCCAATTTGATAATATAATTTTCTATTGTTTTGTTCCTTTTTTCTACCTTCTAAATCATTTAAATTTAAGCTAGGTTCATACCCTAACGAACTCAATATTTCAACCAAGTTACGCAAACTACAAACATGGTGATCAAAGGTGATGCTAACTTGTTTTTTTAAGAAATCTACACGAGAATATTTAACACCCTTTTCCAATTTGTACAAGCTTTCCAATAACCAAATGCAACTGCTACAATGCATAGTTGGCATATGAAATGTAATTCTGGAAATCTTTTCATCCCTGAATTGAAGCAGCTGTTTTTGAATTTGCTCATCATCTAGATAATTAAATTTAACTTTAGAAACCGGGTTTTTTAAACTAAGCCCTGGAGTTTCGGCTAGCTGATAATAATCACAAAGGTTATTATTGGAGAGTAACTCATAAACTCCCTTGCAGCCAACGCAGCAAAAATCTTTTTTTTCGAAAAAAATCGGTAGTGTAATAATGGTGTCGCCACAATGGTAACACTTAGTTTTTGTGGATATTTGTACCTTTCCCATACTATCCTAAAAATATAGATCTTTCAGGGTGCATAAAGAATGAATGCTCCTTATTAAATATGATGTCTTCCAAAATATCGTTTCTATTTACTCCCGTTACCAATAAAAA
>JBILJL010000133.1:0-6675 GCA_044377255.1 Bacteroidia bacterium | reverse complement strand
ATATCAACCCCAAAGCCTCTAACAGCGGCTGAAATAAAAGCTGCAAGGAAAGAATGGGAGGCTACCCCTGCTGGTGTAATGTTCAAAGAATGGGTAGCGTCTCCTGCAGGCAAAAAAGTGGATGCCAGTTCTGCTAAAATCAGGAAGTCGGTTAGGGAATTTAATAATATGGTGGGAGTTGTTACTTCTCTTTCTCTTCCACCTGGCTCAAGATTAGGTTTCGGGGTAATGGTAAAGATTAATGGCGACGATTATATTCTTGCTTTTGGAAACGAAAGGCCTGGTAAAAATATCATGAATTTTAAGAATGAATTTGAACAATTGCGTAGCCTGAAAGTCAACGACAAAATAATTATAAAAAGCCATAACATATCGAAAGCGCCTAAGTATTCATACCCCATAGTAGCTGGCGACTATATAGAAAGAGATAATAAAATAATTTATAAACGCACACCTCGCACAGGCGGTTGCTAGGTTAATAAATTATGAAATACATTCCCAATTATTTATATTCACCATCACGAACTTTAAAAATAAATAGGGTGATAATTAGATTCTGCTAAAGTAGCATTGAACAACGGTATGCATTTAGATAAAACAACCCTAAGTGTTGGCTATCCAGTAAATATTTTTAGAATAAATAAGCCATAAAAATAGGCATTGATTCAATTTAACAGGTGTACCTCTACCAAATCACCTTCATTAAAATCTGTGGCATCTTCCTCTAACACAATTATACAATTGGCTTTAGAAAAAGAACTCATTAAATACGACTCCTGAGCTGGCAATGGAGTTACATCATTTATATTGGCGATACCTTTTAATAAAAATGTTAATCCAGGTTTTTTTTGATATCCCAAAGTCAAAGGTAATTTTATCGTGGTATTTTGTAGTTCAATCCCCATCATTCTTTTAAGACTAGGCGCAATATATTCATAGAAACAAGTAAGTGCAGCACCAGGATTACCGGGTAAGCCAAACACCAATTTATAATTTAAAGCACCCAAATAAATTGGCTTACCAGGCTTTTGCTTCACCTTATGAAAAACTTCCTTTACACCGCAATTGGCAATGGCTTTTGCAACAAAATCATAATCGCCTACAGATACACCACCAGATAAGATAACAACATCACAAGTATTTAACTTTTGAGCAATTGCCTCCGTAATCAGGGCCTCATCATCATCTACCAGCAAAATATCTTCAGCCATTAAATGCATTTCCACCAAAGCAGCATTTAAACTATACGAGTTACTTTCATAAACCTTGCCATCTGTTAATTCAGAACCTGCTTTAATTAATTCTTTTCCGGTATTAATGATACAAACTTTTGGCTTGTTGATTACCTTTATCCTATTCAATCCTAATCCAGCTAAATAACCTGCAGCACCAGCAGAAATAATACTCCCAGCCTTCATGGCAAGTATCCCCTTCTTAATTTGAGAACCTTGTAGCCTTATATTTAATCCTATAACTGCTAATGGATCATTGACTAATAAATACCCATCTTCCACCAATGATTTTTCTTGCATAATTACCGTATCACACCCAAATGGAATTTGAGCACCAGTAAAAATTCGCACAGCTGTATTGGCTTTCAATTCATAAGTTGCTGCCTTACCTGCTGGTATTTCACCTACAATTTGAAGTGGTTTATTCGCTAATAAATCTTCAAACCTCACCCCGTATCCGTCCATGGCAGATTGGTTAAAAGATGGCATATCAATAGGTGAAAAAATATCTTCTGCTAAAACCAAACCAGTTGCATCATATAAGTTCATCCATGCAGCATCTAATACTTTTGTATGAGCCCACACAAGCTCCTTCGCTTCTTTAACTGAAATCATTGTATTGTTGTAAGTTGCTAAATCAAATCGTATAAACAAGATAATCAAACTCAAAAGTAAACCAAAAAAATTATCACTAATTGCAAACGATTAATTATTTTCGGATAATCAATTGTATGGTATGTCGGTCACAGAAATAGCATTTTACCTGGTTTTGCCCATTATTGCATTTTTATATGCGGCAGTTGGCCATGGCGGTGCTAGTGGTTATTTGGCCATTATGGCGCTTTGGGGATTTGCTCCAAATGAAATGAAGCCAACAGCTTTGGTGCTCAATATTTTGGTGGCAAGTATCTCATTTTGGCAGTACAAAAAAACCACATCCATCAATTGGAAAATGTTTGCATACTTAGCCATTGGCTCTATTCCAGCGGCATTCATAGGAGGCAAAATACCGGTAGATACGCATTTATATAGGCAAATTTTAGGGGCGCTCTTATTAATTCCTACTATCCGTTTTTTTATTCGGTTTGAACCTAAAGAAAAAGTAATAAAGCCGTTTTCGCCCATACTTGCAGTTATCTTAGGAATAAGCATTGGCTTTCTTTCGGGGCTTATTGGTATTGGCGGAGGTATTATTTTATCGCCCGTATTACTCCTGTTAGCATATGCCAATTTTAAAGAAACAGCGGCCATTAGCGCCTTATTTATTGTGGTTAATTCAATTGCTGGGTTAGTTGGTTCTTGGCAAACTTTAAATAATATCAACCCTTCTTATTGGGCATTTGTACCTATAGCTGTAATTGGCGGCTGGATAGGTTCCTATTGGGGTTCACATAAAATGAGTTTATCTTTGCTTCAAAACTTATTGGCATTAGTACTTTTAATGGCCAGTGCAAAATTATTGTTTACTTAATTGGTTCGAACCAAAAAATGACAACACAAACTCATATCAATATTCATGTACTGGCCTTTGGTCAAATTGCAGATATAATTGGTCAATCAACCATTAACTATTCAACTCCTGATACTTTATTGGCGTTCAAAACAAAAATAGAAAATGACTATCCTTTGCTTTCAAAAATAGTATACCGTATTGCCATCAATAAAAAAATGGCTTTGGAAGATACTGACTTACATGAAGCAGATGAATTGGCTTTACTCCCACCTTTTTCTGGAGGATAATCATGGCAATAAATTGGAAAAGATATGAGCGACAAATTATACTGCCCAACTTTGGTTTGGTTCAGCAAGAAAAATTAGCAAAAGCAAAAATATTGGTAGTAGGTGCAGGTGGCTTAGGCTGCCCTGCTCTATTATACCTGGCAGCTGCAGGAATTGGTGAAATTGGAATTATAGATTTTGATACAGTTGCAGAAAGTAATTTACACCGACAAATTTTGTATAATGCCAAAGATATTGGTTCAAACAAAGCAATGGTGGCAGGTGAAAAAATTGCATTGGCTTACCCAGATTGTGTGGTAAAAACCTATCCAAAAAAATTAAGCATCCAAAACGCTACTGAAATTATTTCAAGCTACCAATTAATATTCGATGGCTGTGATAATTTTGAAACCCGTTACCTCATCGATGAGGTTTGCAAGCAACAAAATATTCCATGGATTTATGCATCAGTATCCAGATTTGAGGGCCAAGTTTCTGTTTTTAATTTACCCGATGCCAATGGAATAAAAGCCTACTATACTCATTTATTTGCAGATAAACCAAGCAATGAATCGGTGTTAAACTGCGCTGAATCTGGCGTTTTAGGCGTAATACCCGGGATAATAGGTAACATGCAAGCGCTAGAAGCCATTAAGGTTATCGCACATTTAGGGCAACCACTGGCCAATGAATTGCTTACTTATAATGGACTCAGTAACCAAATGTATAAAACAAAAATATTGTAACTGGTGATGGAAGAAAAAAAGAAAAAAAACGTTTTTGTTGAAGGAGCAATTTCGCCACAGTTTATTGCCGATTCTATAGCCAAACATAGCACCAAAAAAGAAATTGGTGCACATAGCATTTTTTTAGGACAGGTGCGAAACGACGAAATAAATGGAGAGCTGGTAAATGCCATTGATTACAGCTGCTACCAAGATATGGCTGATCCAATATTGTTTCAAATTAGAGAAGAGTGCTTTGCAAAATATGAACTTACTTGCATGCATATCTACCACAGTTTAGGCTTGGTAAAAAGTGGTGAAATATGTCTGTTTGTTTTTACTTCTTCTAAACACAGAAAAGCCGCAATTGAAGCTTGTGAATATTTAGTAGAACGCATCAAAAAAGAAGTACCTATATGGGGCAAAGAAATTTTTGATAACAACAGTATCCAATGGAAAGTTAACCAATAAACAAAATGATAGACATCACACATAAATCAAATACCTACCGCATTGCCACTGCTAGCGCTATAGTAAAGGTTGGTTCGAACCAAACCATCAATGCTATCTTAAACAAAACAGTGCCTAAAGGAGATGTGTTTGAAATGGCAAAAACTGCTGGCTTGTTTGCCGTAAAACGCACCAGCGATATGATTCCAGATTGCCATCCATTGCCTATTGAGTATACTATCATTACTTATAAAATTGAAGCATTAGAAATACATATTAACGTAGAAGTTGCAACAATTTATAAAACAGGAGTTGAAGTAGAAGCCATGCATGGTGCCTCTGTAGTTGCGCTTACCTTATATGATATGTTAAAGCCAATTGATAAAAAAATTGAGATCAAACATATTAAACTACTCAACAAAAAAGGGGGCAAATCTGATTACCAAAACAATATAGGCGATACCCTAGAGGCCGCTGTAATTGTTTGCTCCGACAGTATTTCGGCAGGTAAAAAAGAAGATAAAGCAGGTAAGGCAATCATTGAAAAATTAGAGAAAATGATGTTCACCAATACTGCTTATTTGATTATTCCAGATGAGGTAAAAACCATTCAAGAAAAAGTGAAACATTATTGTTCAACGGGTACTAACTTATTGATCATTACAGGTGGTACAGGTTTATCTCCAACAGATGTTACCCCAGAAGCGTTGAAGCCTTTAATTGAAAAAGAAATACCGGGCGTAACAGAAGCAATTAGAAATTATGGGCAAGAGCGCATGCCTTACGCCATGTTATCAAGAAGTATTTGTGGCCTAATAGGCAATACCGTTGTTTTGGCATTACCGGGCAGCACAAGAGGGGCCGCAGAGTCAATGGATGCAGTATTTCCAGCCTTGTTACATGTTTTTAAAATGATGGGAGGCGGAAGTCATTAACAACTCATCCAAACTCAATTTCTTACCTAATTAGTTCAGCACCCACCTTAATTTTATCAACCACTGTTGGGTCAATCAAGGTACTGGTATCGCCTAAATTGGAAGTATCACCTTCTGCAATTTTTCGGAGGATGCGACGCATAATTTTGCCCGAACGTGTTTTTGGTAATGCCGCAACTACTTGTATTCTATCTGGCTTTGCAAACGGCCCTATAACCTTGGCAACATGAGCCTTTGCTTCATTGCATAACTGCTCATAAGAATGGTGTTCACGATCGCAAATTACAAAAGCCCATATACCTTGTCCTTTTATATCATGCGGATAACCCACTACTGCACTTTCAATAATATACCCATGTTCATTCATGGCATCTTCCACTTCGCCAGTGCCAATTCTATGTCCAGAAACATTGATTACATCATCTACTCTACCCGTAATACGTATGTATCCATCTTCATCTCTTTTGCAACCATCGCCAGTAAAATATTTATTTTCATAAGTACTGAAATAAGTTGTTTTAAAACGCTCATGATCGCCATAAATACTACGAGCCAAGCCAGGCCAAGGAAACTTAATACAAAGGTTACCAGCAACATTATTACCATGCATCTCCTCCCCTTTTTCATCCACAATTACTAGCTGTACTCCTGGCAAAGGAAGGGTTGCAAAAGCAGGTTTAAGCGGTGTAATATTCGCCAATGGCGAAATTAAAATGCCGCCAGTTTCGGTTTGCCACCAAGTATCTACAATTGGGCAATTTCCTTTGCCTACATTTTTATGATACCAGTGCCAAGCCTCTTCATTTATTGGTTCACCCACTGATCCCAAAACTTTTAGTGAACTCAAATCTTTGCCCACAAAAGGTTCCAAACCAAACACCTCCAACGAACGAATGGCTGTTGGCGCTGTATAAAAAATATTTACGTGATGTTTATCAATTAAACTCCAAAATCTACCTGCATCAGGCCAAGAAGGAATGCCTTCAAACATTAAAGTGGTGGCGCCATTCAACAATGGTCCATATACAATATAACTGTGACCTGTAACCCAACCAATATCGGCAGTACAACAAAAAATATCTTGGTCTTTGTACTGAAAAACATTCTTGAAAGTATAAGCTGTATAGATCATATAACCTGCCGTTGTATGCAAAATACCTTTAGGTTTTCCGGTTGATCCGGAGGTATATAAAACAAATAATGGATCTTCACTCTCCATTTCAAGGGCTTCGTTTTGAACCGAGGATTTGTCCATCAAACTCATCCAATCATGATCCCTAGTAGCTTGCATGGCAATTGGAAAACTCTTGTGGTTATAAACAATACAATTGCTTATAGTTGGAGATAAAGCCATTGCCTCATCAGCAATTTGCTTCAAATCAATTTTCTTTTCACCCCGTATCATCCCATCGGCGGTAATAAGCAATTTACAAGAAGCATCATTTATTCTATCGCTCAAAGAACTGGATGAAAATCCTGCAAATACAACTGAATGTATGGCACCAACTCTTGCGCAAGCTAACATGGCAACGGCAGCTTCTGGCACCATAGGCATATATATACAAACCCTGTCGCCTTTATTAACGTTGAGAGAAAGCAACACATTAGAGAATT
>JBILJL010000132.1:0-6682 GCA_044377255.1 Bacteroidia bacterium | reverse complement strand
CCATGAGCGGGATAAAAAGAATTTTAAACTCACAATTTTTTCCTGACTGGTAAGTACCGTTACCAAAATCCACAATAGATTTATAAGAATGGCAATGCTAATGGGGTGTTTCAACACCCTAAAATCATATTCGCCATCAATGATAAATTTATAAATTACCAATAAAAATATGCCAATAATCAAAGGCTCATCGGGTACAGAAATGCCCATGCCTAGCACCAAATCTTCTATGTTAATAGAAATAGGTACCAAACCCACCAAAATAATGATTAAAATATCTAAACGTAATACTGCCAATAACGCAATTAAGGCTAGGCCTGGCAGGGCGGGCGTCCAATAAAATTCAAAGGCAATGCTTAGAATATTGAGCAAAATAAAAACAATGCCCGACCCCAAGAGCCATTTTTTCTTTGCCTCTAAATCCAAAGTAATTAGGAGATTAAATCGTCTGTTTGCTTGCCAAATTTCTCAACAAACAATAACACAATGCAAGCTAAAATGAAAGAACCCAATACAGAGCCAATAACTATCAAAGCACGCAATGGATAAGCTTTGCGCTCCGATGCTGATGCGTTTTGTAAAATAAATACATTACTTAAATTTCCACCTACGTCAATTTTGGCTTGATCCAATTTCTTTTTCAACTCATTCATTTGCTCTACTTGTAACTCAAGTGTGCTATACAATGATTGAGATTCGGCGCCATACATGGCTAAGTTATCTTGCTGCTTTCTGATGTTTTCATTCATCCCATTTTTGCCAATTAGTTCAGTAATGGCTTTAGATTGCTCTTCTACATTGTAAACACCTTTGGCACCCAACTCTTGCATTCTCAATTTAATGGTGTTTATCTCCTCTTCTTTTCTTTTGTATTCAGTTTCTATAATGGTTAGAGCTTGTAACGCCAATCTTCTTTGCACTTCGGTTTTTACACTGTCTAAAATCATCACAATGCCATTGGCCACATCTGCCGCCGTTTGCGGATCTTCGTCCAATACATTTACCTCAATAGAGGCATAAGGTGTTTTTCGGGAGCTAATGTTTTTATCATACATTTTACCCATTTTGTAATTTCTTTCTTTGTGGTTTGGGTCGATCCTATAATGCTCAAACAAATTGAACCTGTTTATTACTTTTCCTCTCAGGTAATCTGATTCTAAAATTTGTACATATTGCTGTGCCGCAACTTGCTCACCAAATTCCAATGGGTCTTTTTGTTTTACCCTACTATCTGTTAATAAAGCAGATGAAATTGAATTATTAGTAGAAGGATAAAAAACCGCAGTTGATAAATATTTAGGTTTGATAATCCAAGGACTTGAAATAAGGATTGAAAGTATGGCAGAAATACTGCAAATCACAATTAATTTTTTTCTCCATTTGACGATGAAATGAAATACATCAATCAATTCAAAATAGTACTGTTTCTTTTTCTTGTTCATATCTGTAGTTCTGCAAAAGTATAAAATTTACCTCATTTATTACTTTTTTCCGTTTGTCGCTCCTTTAAAATGAGCAATCCCTGCTGTAAATCTAGTATTTTTAAGCCAATCATGGCTCCCAACGTTCCAAAACCAATTGCCACAGCAGATTGCCACCAGTGCAATACGAGCAACTGGCTAAAGAACATTAATAGGCAAATAAAGAGAATAGAAACAAAGAACCTAACGATGAATTTTCTTTCAAAGTTGATTTTTAGTTCCCAAAATGCCCAAGCCAAATTGCTCAGCCCAATAAACCCTTGTGTGCTCAGGGCCGCAATGGCTGCTCCATAGGCTTTGTAGGTTGGTATGAGCCAAAAGTTTAAGCCAAGATTTATCACCAAAGCAATTGCTGCCAATGTATTCAATACCTTAAAATTGCCATTGGCTGTTAATAAGGTTCCATATAGATACATGATAGCCAATGGAAAAAAACACAAAATAACCAAGCCAAAAACCCAAGCCGAATAAATAGTGCTTTGTTGGTTCAATAATTGAATAATAGGCAGTTGGTAAAAATAAGCAATGAGGCAAAAGGAAAAAGCAGGTATTAACATTAAGCCAGTGCTAAATTGCACCAAGGGATTGAGGTTTTCTTTGCCTGCAATCATTTTAGAAAATATAGGTAATAGCAACATGGCAACCAATGAGGCCATCATATTGGCAGCCTCCAAAAGTCTGTAAGATGAAGCATATATGCCATTTTGGATATCGCCATCTACCAATAATTCTCTTAATAAAACCACATCCATTCTGGTATAAAAAGTCATGAGCAATGAAAGCAGTGCATAGGGCAACATTTGTTTCACTACTTTTCTAAAAAAGGTAAAATCTAGCTTCCAGCTCAAATGATGCAGGTAAGGCTTTATTACGCTAAACGAAATAAATACCGCCACAGAATAGGCTATGGTTTGTGCCCATATAAAAGCACTTATGGTAATATTAAAGAAGCCAAACCACAACATAAAGCCGCATAAAATAATCATCAAACTTCTATCAACCACAGAGAGTAGGGCGTCAATTTTAAACTTTTGCAGGCCACCTACTATGCTTCTAAAATAAATATAGAAATACGAGAGAATTTGGTTCAAACCTAATATACATAATAGTTTTAGCCTATCAAAAGGATAGCCCAAAAGCATGCCAATACCAATAGTGAGTATGATATACAAAAAGCTGGAGCTGAACTTAAAGGTTGTTAAAGCGGCAAATTCTTCCCTTAATTTTTCTGGATTCTTGGCTATATTAGAAGATATATAGCTGTTGATGCCAAGGTCTAATAGCGTAACAAACAACATAGAAAAGGCAAATAGGTTGGAGTATATGCCAAATTGTTCAAATCCTACTGCATTTTGTACGCCCCTGTCAATTCCCAATATCCAAAATGGTTTTATCAGCAAGTTAACCGACATTAATAGGATAAAATTGGAAATAAATGTTTTTTTCATCAGGGCGTTACAGGTTTTAACGCGGTAAATTTATTGATTCGTATAAACTTTGTATCATTGTTTATAAAATCTATTGATAAAAATGCAATCTTTTTCTTATTTTCAATTATGGCATTGATCAGGTTTTCTCAAAAAGAGCTCATAGAAGCAGGCTGCGATGAGGCTGGAAGGGGCTGTTTGGCTGGTCCAGTATTTGCTGCAGCTGTTGTTCTTGATCCTACAAAAAACATCAAGGGATTAAACGATTCAAAAAAACTTTCGGAGGCCAAGCGAAATGACCTGCGAAAAGAAATTGAAGAAAATGCCTTGTATTTTGCTGTGGCCTCATTAGATAACCTAGAAATTGACAAGTACAATATTCTTAAATCATCGTTTATGGCCATGCACAGGGCACTTGATAAATTGCCCACTGAGCCGGCATTATTGCTCATAGATGGTAACCGATTCATACCTTACAAGCATATCGTGCATCGTTGCGAAGTAAAGGGTGATGCCAAATACCAGTCCATTGCAGCTGCTTCCATTTTGGCAAAAACATACAGAGATGAATACATGGAACAAATTCACCAAGAGTTTCCGGTCTATAATTGGGTTCAAAACAAGGCTTACCCAACCCAAGCGCACAGAGAGGCCATCAAAAAATACGGACCATGCAAATACCACCGGATGAGTTTTAGGTTATTGGATGAGCAATTTACCTTATTTTGAAGGACTTATAAATTAGATTAATTGGTTTCTATTTTTCTTCAAAAAAAACTATTTTATTAAAGGTAAAAATGTATTTTGCCGTGCAAGTTTTTAAAGAATGCCGAACTACTTTTCCAATAAAATTATTATTATAACTGGGGCCTCATCAGGCATAGGAAAGGCTTTGGCTTTGCAAATGGCTGCAAACGGAACGCAGTTAATTTTAGCGGCGAGGAGACTAGATGAATTGGCTTTACTTAAAACAGAATGTGAGGCCTTGGGGGCAATTTGCCATTTGTATTTTTTGGATATTGCAGATGAAAAATCAATCGCGCATTTTTCTCATGCCATTCATACAGCATTTAATGTAATTGATGTCTTGGTAAACAATGCAGGTATTAGCCAGCGTTCACAAGCTGAAGAAACAGATATTTCGGTGGATAGGAGAATAATGGAGGTTAATTTTTTTGGCCAAGTAGGGCTCACCAAAAGTCTTTGGCCATTGATTTGTAAGTCGGCACATGCCAATATTGTTTTAATCAGTTCGGTGGTGGGTACTTTTGGCTTTCCGCAACGCAGCGCCTATTCGGCCTCTAAGCACGCCTTGGAAGGCTTTTTTGAGTCGTGGATGCTCGAAAATAAAAGAGAGAATATTCACTTCACCATTGTTTCTCCAGGTAGAATACAAACCAATATTTCACTAGCTGCGCTCAAAGCAGATGGTACTTCACACCAAGTAATGGATGAGGGACAATTAAAAGGAATTCCAGTGGCCGTTTGTGCCCAAAAAATTATCAATGGAGTTAAAAAGGATAAGCGCAAAGTTTACGTTATTCAAAACGAAATGGTTTTGATTGTTTGTAGAAAAGTTTTTCCTCCGCTCTATTTTTGGCTCGTCAAAAAATTAAAATTAACATAATACAACATGGGTTTTATTTCAGGTGTTCAACAAGTGGGAATTGGATGTGAAAATTCTCCTGAAACGTTTAAATGGTTAAGAAAAACTTTTGGAATAAATGTCCAGATTTTTGATGATGAGGCAAAAGCGCCACTCATGACACCTTACACAGGTGGCGAAGTGCATAGCCGCCGTGCTATTTTGGCCATGAATATGAATGGTGGTGGTGGTGCAGAAATATGGCAGTTCACCAGCCGTAAATCTAGCGCTAGTCCTATTGTTCAATGGGGCGATTTAGGCATTAACGCTGTGAAAGTGAAATCCAATAGCATTGCATATTCTCACAACTTGATGAAGAAAAATAATTTGTGCAGTGCACCTCAAAACGACCCCAAAGGTGATGGCTGTTTTTGGGTGAAAGATGCTGCAGGCAATAATTACCAAATAGTAAAAGACAACTCTTGGTTCAAAAATGAAGTGGAAATGCAAGGTGGCTTTTGTGGCGCCATGATAGGAGTTAGTAATATTGATATTTCAATTGCCTTTTACCAAAATGGACTTGGCATCAATAATATTATATATGATGTAACAGGTAAGTTTAATGATTTAGGAGAGGCTTATAAAGCCCAAAATTTCAGAAGGGTTTTATTGGGTTTTACCAATCCTCAAACTGCCCCATTTAGTAAGTTATTGGGCGATATTCAAATTGAGCTTATTCAGGCCTTAGATAGAAAGCCAATTAAGTTATTTGAAAATCGTTTTTGGGGCGATTTAGGATTTATTCACTTGTGCTTTGATGTGCCAAACATGGAGCGCTTAAAAGTAAACCTAAACAAATTTAAATATCCCTTAACGGTAGACAGTGGCGATACCTTTGATATGGGCGAATCTGGCGGAAGGTTTGCCTACGTAGAAGATCCAGATGGTACCTTAATAGAAATGGTAGAAACGCACAAGGTGCCCATCTTCAAAAAATTTGGCTGGTACCTCAACCTAAAGAAAAGAGGTCAGCACAAACCATTGCCCGATTTTTTAGTAAGCTTATTGGGACTTAATAGAATTAAGGACTAAAATAGTAAGCATAGCAAGAGCCCAATGAAAACCAGGTAAACGGGCCATAAAAACATAAACAAACCAAAGCAAATTGAATCAAAAAACACGCTTTGTTTCACAATTTTTGGGCTAAGCCAAATTACCATTTTGTAGAGCGGCAAAAAGAGCAAGCTATATACTAGAAATTTGTTTTCTCTTACTTTTAAGCCAACACCATTATGGGTATGCAAGGCCTCAATTATTTTTTGAACCGATTGTTGCTGATGAATCTCTTTTTGAAAAATACCTCTAAACTTATTATATGCAGGCGTGCCTTCTTTTAAAGCAGGATGGATATAGGCCAAAACGCCCAATTCTTGTGTAACTTTTTCATTGAATTTTCTAACAAACATGGCTTCATTGTCTGCCTCATTAAATTGATCTTTTGTAATAGGTTTGCCAATATTAATAAGAATATTTTTGCCAGCTCCACGGTAATGTTCGTAGGTAAGTCCAACTGGTACAACCACCATTTCTTTGGAGGCAGAATCACTGCTCCAAGCTTTTTTGGCAATTCTAGCCGGACCTTTTTTCATAGCCCTCAATTCCCAGTTGTTTTCGCTGAGGCCCTCTGCAAAAATGATCACCACTTTGCGTTCAGCTAATATATCTTGGCAAGCATCAAAGGTTTCGGTGTTCTTGCCCAAATTGTCTTTGCCCTCACTTAACCTATAAACAGGCAGCATGTTAAGCGAATTCAGTATGGGTAATACCAGCTTGTTTCCAAAGGCATCTCCTCTGGCCAAAAAATAGGTAGGTCTTTTAATCATTCCACCTACTAAAACAGCATCAAGAAATGAGTTGGGATGTGTTAATGCTAATAAAACGGGCTTATCAGATGGAATGTTTTCTTGGCCACTCACACTAATATTGTTATAAAACAAATGTGAAGTAAGCCTAGTATTGAGTTTGCAGTAGTTGTAAAATATGCCCATGTTACAATAGTAATTAAGATTCTGAGTTCATCCAAATGTCATAAGCTGCATCGGCTTGCAAATGCAGCATTTCCAGGCCATTTTTTATTTTGGCACCTTGCGCTGCTGCTTGCTCCAAGAATATTGTTCTCTCTGGTAAAT
>JBILJL010000131.1:0-6844 GCA_044377255.1 Bacteroidia bacterium | reverse complement strand
AATTCTTGAGCCAATCAACTTTACATTAAATGGCACTTGGATAGTTTTGGTGAAACCAAATTTGCATATCAGCACAGCTGAGGCCTTTGCGAATATTCATCTCTCAGGGAAAGAAAACCTAAAAAGCATTAGGGATATTATAAGCTTACCTATTCCAACATGGAAAGACAATTTAAAGAATGATTTTGAGGACTCCTTGTTTCCAAAATACGCGGAACTGAAAGAGATAAAAGACCAGCTTTATGCCAATGGTGCAATTTATGCAGCCATGAGCGGCAGTGGGTCAACACTATTTGGTTTATTTAATGCTGAACCAACCACAAAAGACCAATTTGGAGAGCATTTTTATTGGCAAGGAATGTTAAATTGAGTTAGTTGATATTGCATCATTTTCAATGAGTCCATCGCGCAACCTGATGATTCTTTTTGCCCTTTTGGCAATGTCTTCTTCATGCGTTACAATGATAACGGTATTTCCAGCTTCATGAATTTTTTCTATGAGCTCCATAATTTCGTACGAGGTTTTAGAATCTAAATTTCCTGTTGGTTCATCGGCTAAAATAATGGAAGGACTGTTCACTAATGCGCGTGCAATGGCAACCCTTTGTCTTTGTCCGCCCGAAAGTTCGTTTGGCTTATGGTCCATCCTATCTCCTAAGCCAACACTTTTTAGGGCATTTTCGGCTTTTATAATTCTATCTTTTTTAGAAACTCCGGCATAAACTAAGGGTAAAGCCACATTGTCTAGTGAAGTATTTCTGGCCAATAAATTAAAGGTTTGAAAAATGAAACCTATTTCCTTGTTTCTAATTTCTGCCAATTCATTATCGGTCATGTTACTTACATCGGTGCCATTGAGCCAATAATTGCCCCTGCTTGGCGTATCTAGGCAACCAAGAATATTCATTAAGGTAGATTTACCAGAACCAGATGGTCCCATTAAGGCTACATACTCCCCTTTTTTTATTTGTAGATCCACCTCACGCAAGGCATTTACCTCTACATCTCCAATGCGATAGGTTTTACCTATTCCTTCAATATTAATTACTAAATCGGCCATTATAAATTATTGCTAGTAGGAATATTCAACTGTTGCTTTTAAAATTTTGCTTTAAAATAAATAGGTTCAGGCAGCTTAAAATTTACGAAACAAAAGGTTTGCCTCCAAATTTTAATACCCATTTTCATGCAATTTATTATTAATTACTTGAAAAACTTGTTCTTTTAACGACTCAATGTCATTTAGGGTCATGCCTTTGGTAGAAATAGGCTTGTGAACATATTGAGTGACAAAGCCTGGCCTTCCTTCAAAAATACCTTGGTCTGGCATCAGTAACCAATTTCCAATGATGGTAACAGGCAAAACTGAAATCTGTTTTTCGATGGCCATTCTAAAAGGACCATCTTTGAACTTGATTAATTTTGGCACTTGGTTAGAGATGGTTCCTTCTGGAAAAATGGCCATGCTGTGTCCTTCATCCAACCAATTTAGGGCCTTTCTATAAGCCAGTGCGCCCTTTCTTGGGTCTTTTCTATCTACTGCTATATCAATTGTTCTGAACCAAATGCCGAAGAAAGGAATTCTTTCTAGCTCAGCCTTGGCCATAAAATTGAAATAGAGATTGAGCTTAACCACCAAAGTGATAATATCTATTTGTGAAGTATGGTTAGGGGCAATGATATAAGCTTGGCTTAAATCTAAAGGCACTTCATATTCTGTTTTGACCCTAACAAATGTAAGCCACAGAATAAGTTGACCCCAAATTTTGCGCATTACATGGCCAAACCGATATAGTTTTGGATGAGAGAGGCCTAATCTAATAAATGGATAAAGCAGAATAAACCAAATAACCACCCAAAGGCCAAAATAAATGGCATAGGCTGCTTTTACGGGATTTTTAGAGAGTTTTAGCGCCACAGTTTAAATTATATTCCCCAAGTTTCAGGACTTTTTCTCCAAGTAGCAAGTACTTCTCTATCGGAAGCATTTACGTATCCTTTAGCAACTGCTACCTCTATAAGTGTATCATAATTACAGAGGGAAAAATAAGGGCAATGGGCATTTTCGAAATTTTGTTTAGCAGAGTCGAAACCATAAGTAAATATACTAGCTAGGCCCAAAACATTGGAACCATAACTCCTCAAAGCATCGATGGCTTGAAGGCTACTCTTGCCAGTAGAAACTAAATCTTCAATAACCACAACAGGCACAGCTGGCTGAATATCGCCTTCAACTTGCTTGCCCATTCCATGTTTTTTTGCTTCGGTTCTAACATAACCAAAAGGCAAATCCATAGCGTCTGCAACCAAAGCTCCTGGCGCAATGCCTGCTGTTGCCACTCCAATAATTCCGGCAACTTTAGGGTAATGGTTCTTGATCTCTGCTGCCAATGCGTTTTTAATAAACGTTCTTATTTGGGGATGAGAAAGAGATAATCTGTTATCACTGTATATGGGCGATTTTAAACCAGAAGCCCAGGTAAAAGGGTTTGTAGGTTGGAGCTTAATTGCTTTTATCTCTAACAAATATTCTGCTATCTTTGTAGCGTTCGATTCACTAATTTGCATGCCTACAAATGTATATATTTTTCATTAACGATAAACCACTTGTTATTACAAGTTCCGAAGATATTCCTGCTCGTTTTCAACATTTACCCTTTATTCAGTATCAAAGCGACTTAAATTTAATGGATATCGTTAGAAAAACAGAGGAAGCTACTCAAAATGGTTTGCTTGTTTTATCTGAAGACCCAGCAGGATTGTTGTTGCTTTTTAAAGCTAATTTTACCACAATTGCTGCTGGCGGCGGAATTGTATTTAACCAAAATGGCGAATTGTTAATCATGAAAAGATTGGGTAAATGGGATTTGCCAAAAGGTAAAATTGACCCAGGAGAAACCATTTCGGAGGGCGCCATTAGGGAAGTTGAAGAAGAATGTGGCATAGACCAATTGAGCATAGAAAAATTTCTAACCATTAGTTACCATACCTATAAATTACAAGGTCATCGTTTTTTAAAAGCCACACATTGGTATAAGATGAATACGACTTTTATGGGCAAGCTCAAACCACAATTGGAAGAAAGTATTACAGAGGTAAAATGGGTGAACTTAAATGAAATGGATATACAAGAGCTAGATACTTATGAATCTATTAGAGAAATTCTGATGATGGTAAAGATTGGCGCTTAATACACCACTTCTTTTGGTACAAAAGCACCTGCTTCTCCCCCATTTCTGATTAAATCGCGCACAACCGAAGAGCTGATGGGCGTAAAGGCTGGGTCGCACATCAAGAATACAGATTCTGCTTTGGGGTATATGATTTTATTCATTTGAGCAATGTTTTTTTCGTAGTCAAAATCTGCCATATTTCTTATACCACGCAAAATGTATTGAGCATTAATTTCGTCGCAGTAATTTACCGTTAAGCCCTCATAAATTTCGGCCCTAATTTTAGGTTCATTCTTGTAAATCTCGGTAATCCATTGTATCCTTTTCTCCAATGGAAACAAGGTTGACTTACTGCTGTTATGCCCTATACCCACCACAATCTCGTCGAATAAAGGCAATGCTCTTTCAATGATATTTACATGTCCAATAGTAATTGGATCAAAAGTTCCTGGAAATAAGGCTATCTTTTTCATAACAGGTTAATTGGATCAAAAATAGTGAGTTTATTGTAAATATTGGTACTAATAAAATGAAATACCATCAGCTAATCTTGTTTAAAAAAGGAGAAGCTTGACTGCCCATAATTTCGTTCCTCAAAAAAATGGGGCAAATGTGAAAGCTTCATCATGGTGGCATGCTCTAAAATTAGCCAGCCACCCGGATTGAGCATGTTTTTGTTGAATACCAATTCTGGTATTTCTGGAATTCTTGGCAAGGCATAAGGAGCATCTCCAAAAATGATATCGAATTGTTCTGAATTTTGTTTGAGGTATGTAAAAACATCTTGTTTGCGCGCTTCCATGGCAAGGAAACCTAGTTTGGCACTGGTTTCTTTCATGAACTTAACGCAGCCAGGATGTTGATCGATACTGAGCACTGCTTTGGCATCTCTACTAGAAAACTCATAACTGATATTGCCTGTACCAGCAAATAAATCCAACACACTGAGTTCACTTATATTAAAATTATTTTCTAGGATATTGAACAAGCTTTCCTTTGCCCTATCAGTTGTTGGCCTAACAGGCAAACTCGGAGGTGCATGAAGAATGATTCCTTTTTTATTTCCGGCAATTATTCGCACAACAAGGCAGCAGATTCTGTGAAAAATTGTTGTTCGGCAAATTGTTTAAAGCTCAAAGGATAGGTAAAATTCTTAGGTTTAATGCAATACTGAACCGAACGCACATACTTTGATATCAGGTCAGATAATTCGCTCATTTGGGCAGAATTTCCGTAAAGAACCACATCACAACTGTGCGAAATCTGCAATTGCTCTGCTGCTGCCAGCATAAAATATACCACTTCTGTTTCCGTTTCAAAAGGAAAGGAATTGTAGAAACGGATAGTGGTATCTAGGTTCAATATTTCAAAATATCCCGGGTGCAGATGCAAATGCAACTTATTTTTTGAATGCTCAAAAGCCTGAGATTCTACAGCCTTTATAAACAACAATGAGGCATGGTAAACATCTACCATTGGCATGTTGAACCGAATCAACTTTAACAACTCATTTTTAACGTTAAAAATTACCGCAGTTTGTTGAACATGCATTTTACAATAGAGCACTTGAGATTGGGGCATTATTTTTTGGCTCAGGGCGTAATAAGCTTCCGTTTCAACCACATTGAGCATTGATTCTGGCAACAGGGTGGCGTTAGCAGAACTAATTACTACCTTTCTAACTTTAAAATTTAAGGCCAATTCGTCTTTTAAGGGAAGAATGGTTTTTAAATCATCGTAGGATAAATTAAAGAAATTAGTATCCTCGGCAGTATAAATTGTTAATTGTAAAATCTGCTTATTTTTGGGATCAGCCACAACCGTACTGATATGATTTGCCTCAAAAAAAATGGTGTGTTCAAGGCTTCCGTTGTCGGCAGGATTGTATAAATTATCTGAATAGGATTTTACGGTAATGGATTGCACTTGAATTGTTCTTACCTTCGCAAAGTAATAAAACCCTTTCAAAAAATAAAAAAGTGCAGCAATTTATCCCACAAAATCCAGATTTCCAGCAAATGATTGTCGAAAAAATGAAGGGAAACCATTTCATGAATCACCTTGGATTTACGACCTCAAGCATACAAGCCGGCATTATTGAAGGCTATTTAAAAATTGAAGAATACCACAAGCAACAATTAGGCTTTTTGCACGGAGGTGTTACCGCCACACTGGCTGATTTAGTTGCTGGTTTCGCATGTTTTACCTTGGTTCAAAAAGAGCAATCAGTGGTAACCGCTGAAATGAAAATTTCTTATTTGAACCCAGGATTAGGTCCCGTTGCATATTGCAAAGGATATGTACTCAAAGCTGGTAAAAAACTCTATTTTGCCGAGGCAGAAATATTTACCGAGAACAACAATATTTTAACCCTTATAGCCAAAGGTAGCGGTACTTATGCGGTGATTTGACCAGAATAAGCATTAGGTTTATCTTTGATTGCGAAAAAATATTGGTGTGATTGGGCAATTTTATGGATTTAAACTCAACACTATTTCATTGAGTATTTTGTATTCTACCTTACCCTCAAAAAACTTAGAATAAGCGCTGCTTCCTCTAATTATAAGCGTTGCAGGAATGGCTCCACTCCAATTTTCATCCACCAAATTAATCCACTTGTTGGGATTATTTTCATCCATAAAAAATACTTGGTTGCTTGCAATATTTTTTTTGATAAAAGGCACCAACTTGGTTTCAATTTGATTTTTAAAATCGTTGCTTACCAATATGATCTTTACTTTTTTGCCTTGATATACTTGACCCAATTTTTCAAATTCGGGTATTTCTGCTATACAAGGTTTGCACCAAGTGGCAAAAAAATTAATCACATAAATGGTGTCTGATGTATTCGATTTCCATTGCGAAATCTGTGAACTTTTAATCATTGTTACACTTTGTGCTTTCGCTGCAAATTGGTTCAAACCGAATAAAAGAATAACTAAAATGCCTAGGGTTTTCATCTTATAATTTTTCTCCAAAGGCCAGATCACCAGCATCGCCCAGGCCAGGAACGATGTAACTATTTTCATCAAGTGAAGGATCTACTGCCGCAATAAAGATAGCGGCTTCGGGCATGTGTTGTTGAATGTATGCTACCCCTTGCTCACTAGCAATTAAACTTACCACAATTACTTTGGAAGGTGTGCCTTTAGCTAGCAATGCTTTATAAGCCAAGAACATGCTACGACCAGTTGCCAGCATAGGATCAATCAATATTAATATCCTATTTTGAATGGAAGGACTAGCCATATACTCTACCACAATTTCAAACTCATGGTCGTTGGTGTGCTTCCTATACGCCGAAACAAAAGCATGATCGGCCTTATCAAAATAGTTTAAAAAGCCTTGATGTAATGTTAAGCCTGCTCTTAAAACATTGGCCAAAACAGGGGTATTTGCTTGAACCAAACTTTTATGAATGCCCAGAGGAGTTTGCACCTCCACCGATACTCTTGGCAAGTGCTTACTCACTTCATAAGCTAAAATTTCACCAATACGCACCACATTGTTTCTAAATCGCGCCCTATCAGTTTGGATTTTTACATCTCTCAATTCTGCTAAAAAATCGTCTATGATAGATGTTTGTTCCGTTAATACCTGCAACATATTATATTCCTTGTTATAGCACAAAGTTAAAGAAACTTCCTTTCTTTGTGTATTGAAAAAATTGA
>JBILJL010000129.1:0-6852 GCA_044377255.1 Bacteroidia bacterium | reverse complement strand
ATCGTCCATTACAGGCAGCATGGCCAATAAAACCTCTTGGTTGGCACTTTTAAATAAATCGGCGCGTTCTTTCGTAGTTCTTCTTTTATAGTTTTCAAATTCAGAATAAAGTCTCAAATATTTATCCTGAACCGATGCCAATTCGGCCTTTATTTTTGCCTCTTCACTGACATTATCTTCTACTTTGGCAGTAGGTTCGTTATTACTTAATTCGTTGGCAATTTCCTGCAACTCCTCATCAATGTGGGTGTTGTCTGTTTTAAACTCTATTTCTTCGTTCGAATTTTCTTGTTCTTTTTGCATGTGAATACCTTTCTCAAACTAACACTCAAATTTTTTGCCACCAATATTTTGGTGACAATGTGGCATTATTGCGCCCTCAGTATGTCTTCAAGCTCTTCTTTTTTGATATTTTTACCAATAACAATTCCATTTGGATCAAGCAGGTAATTGAAAGGAATACTTTGAATACCACACTGCTGAATTATTGGAGAACTCCAGCCTTTGAAGTCGCATAGGTGACTTTTCCAAGGCAAATTATCTTTTTTAATTGCACTGTTATATACTTCATAAGCTTCATCCAAACTTACACTTAATATATAAAATTTACGGCCTTTCTTAAATTTTCTATCCTTGTATTTGGCATAAATATCTATAAAATCTAATTGCATTCCTCTACTTTCCATATTCCAAGTAGCCCAAAAATTAACAAGCACATAAGAACCTTTTAGGTCCTTTAAATTGTATGGTTTTGAAAATTGCCCTTGGTAAGAAAAGTTGGGCAAAGTGTCACCAATATTTATCTCACGATTTTGCCCAATAGCAAGGCATGTTATAAAAAGAAAACAATAAATTAGCAAGTATTTTTTCACGAAATCCTTGTTATATCTGCGCCAATAGCCCTCAGTCTTTCATCAATATTTTGATAGCCTCTGTCTATTTGTTCAATGTTATTGATGGTACTTGTACCTTGAGCAGCCATTGCCGCAATTAGCATTGAAACACCTGCTCTAATATCTGGTGAAGACATACTAATTCCTCTTAGTTTTGTTTCACGGTTTGATCCAATAACAACTGCTCTGTGAGGGTCGCACAAGATAATTTTTGCCCCCATATCGATGAGGTTATCTACAAAGAATAACCTGCTTTCGAACATCCATTGATGAATTAAAACACTGCCTTTGGCTTGGGTTGCGGTAACGAGTGCTACTGAGATTAAATCTGGAGTGAACGCAGGCCAAATACCATCTTTAATTGTGAGTATTGACCCATCTATGAGGGTTTCAATTTTATATGAATCTTGTTGGGGAACTCTGATATCATCGCCATTAAATTCTAGCTGAATTCCCATACGTTGAAAAACTTTTGGGATCAAACCGAGACTTGGTATTGCGCAGTTTTTGATGGTAATATCAGAGTTAGTAGCGGCAGCCAAACCAATGAAACTACCAATTTCAATCATGTCTGGCAACATGGTATGTTTGCATCCACCAAGAGATTGCACCCCTTCAATATTTAATAGGTTTGAACCAACACCTGTTATTTTTGCACCCATGCTATTGAGCATTTTGCAAAGTTGTTGTATGTAAGGTTCGCTTGCAGCATTGTAAATACTGGTTTTACCTTTGGCCAAACATGCTGCCATTAAAATATTTGCAGTGCCTGTAACAGACGCTTCATCTAACAACATATTGGCACCTTTCAACTCTTTGCCATTGATTTTGTAAAAGCGTTCATGGTGCATGTGTTCAAAGGTTGCTCCCAAATTTTCGAATCCTCTCAAGTGAGTATCAACGGGCCTTCTACCAATTTTATCGCCACCAGGTTCTGGAATATAGGCCAAACCAAAGCGGGCCAACAGCGGACCAATAATCATAATTGAACCACGCAGGCTGGCACCTTTTGTTTTAAAATCATCGCTTAATAAATAATCGAGATTTACATTCTTTGCTTTAAATATATAGGTGGTTTCATTTATTTTTTTTACCTCAACACCCATAGCTTCCAATAACTCAATTAATTTCATTACATCCCTAATTACAGGAATGTTTGAGATTTCAACTTCTTCGGCAGTAAGTAATACCGCTGATAGAATTTGTAATGCTTCATTTTTAGCCCCTTGAGGCGTAATTTCTCCTTTTAATTGTTTGCCGCCTATTACTTTAAATGATCCCATATTTATATTTTTTTAGAAGGTAAAAGTTAATCCGCCCATGATGTTGATGCCATATACTGGGTAGTTATAAAACCTTTGGTAGCGGTTATTTGCTATGTTGTTGAATTGAATAAAAGCAGACAGTTTTTTGTTATAACGATAATCAATTCCAAAGTTAAGGTCAACAAATGGGTTCATTTTAAAGTCAGTACTAACTAAAGAGCCATCTGTTCTTTTTGCGTCTAATCTGCCATAGCGCAATCCCCAATAAATGATATCAAATTTAAGTAGAAATTTATCAGAGATATTATAGGTACTATTCAATTTAGTTTCAAATTGTGGTCGGGTATAAGGTTGTGCCACATTTGTAAGTTTGTAGTTTAAAATATTTGCAATAATCCCCATTCTAAACTTTTCATTCCATTGATGTTGTAGACCAATAGAAATGGTTGATAGCTTAGATTTCCCCGTGTCATAAACCAGGATTTGTTCTGCCGATGCCGAATCTGTGCTGTAGAAAGTTAGGTTTTCAATTTTGGCCGCATTGAAAGAAATGAGGAAACTTGTTTGTTGGCCTAACTCGCCTTTAAATCCAAAATAAGCTTCAAGGTTATGGCTAGTATTTCTAAGTGTCATTTGGTTTACAAATGGGTTCTCAGTCCAAACGCTTCTATAGGTAATAGGATCAAGCCAACCAGTTAAACCACCATAAACGGTGAATTTGTTTTTAATGATATGGTAAGCCCCTTCGGCCTTTGGATAGAAATGAAATGTTGAATTAGTTGAATCGCTATTGATGGTTGAATTAAACCCTGCTTTGAGATAGAAATTTTCTGAATTCATGAACAACTGAGGGTTTAAATCAAAATAAATCCTTTGGTAATTGTAATAGTCTCCAACAGTATTTTTAATCATATTATTGTTGAACCTAAGTCCAGTTACCAACTCAAAAGGAATGTCTGTGTTTTGTTTAGAAATTCTGCCTTTTAAAGCAAAGTCATTTTCCTTAAATCCTTCCAAATTATTGAAATTGTAATAATTTAAATCCACCTTATACAATAAGCCTGCACTGTCTTTAGAGTAATTTTGATAATTGGTTTTAATGTCAACCAATTGATAAATAAACTTTGGGTCTTTGCTCAATGTTAATGCATCATTAGGCGCACCATATAGGTTCACCCTATTTCTGTGGTAATAAGCATCTGCGCCTAATACACCTTTTGCCGTAAATTTTTTGACATATCCATAGGCAGTATTGTTTGAAAAGTTGTTGTAATTCTCATCGCCATTACCAGAAAGGTGTTTAACAAACAAGCCGGCCTGATAATTTTTGTTTCTTGTAGTATTAAGGTAGCCTTCAAAAAGTGGCATATTAAAATTACCATAACCAATTTTTATATAATTACCTCTCAATTTTGGGAGCAACATTGTGCCTAAGCTCAAGGGTTTAATGGTATAAATGGTAGGTTGAACATGATATTGTGCGTTGGGCAGCGAGTAGCTAAAAAGTGGTTTAACATATTCTGGTTTTTCAGGATTTGGGTTAACGGGTATTTTTATGGCTTCGGATAATACAGGTTTAAAGTTCTTTATCACTTCAATTTGATTGTCTTTGATTAGGCTGTCATTTCTTTGAGCCCATGCATTTGGCATTGCCATAAGCAGTATTCCTAATAATAAAAAAATATAATTTTTAACTGATTGCATGGTTATTTGTTATCATTTTGTTTGATCCTAAATTCAATTTGCTTTTGAGATTCAGCGTTCTGCTTTTTCTCTAATTCTTCAATTTCTGACAACCTGGTTTTGCATTGCGAAATAATTTCTAGTCCATCGTAATTATCAATTAAACTTTGTAAGGTGGCCTTAGCTTGAAAGTAATCATTTTGTTTGATATAGGTATCGGCAAGCAATACAAATCCCTTCGCTACCCAGGCATCGAAAGCACTAAATTTATCATTCAACTCAAAAATTGTTTTTTGAGATTGTTTGTAATCTTTCTTGCTAAATTGGATTAAGGCAATGTTATATTTTGCCTCTGCCCCATAAATGTTTTTAGTTTCTTTGAGCACAGCATTGAAGGCATTTTGAGCCGAATCAAGCTTATTATTCTTTAGATAATATCTACCTAAATAGGTTTGCGCTTCAATGATTCCATCTTTTTGAGAAATTCCTGAATAGAGATAGCGTTGCGAAACCATAGCTGCCGAGTCAATTTTATTTTGATAGGCACAAGTTCTCATTTGCCCTAGCAGTGCTACTTGTAGGTTATCCCTATTACTGGCAATGCGCTCTAATGCGGCAAAATATTCAAAGGCCTTATCATAATTTTTTCGCATATTCAACAACACTGCGCTCTGCCTTGTGCACCTTTCCGAGTATTCACTTCTTAAAGAATTGGCCACATATTCATAGCACACTAAAGCCTCATCATATTTTTTTTGTTTATAGTCGCTTTCTGCTTTGTAATAATTGGCTTTTAGTATAAAATAACCACCAGGGAAACGGCTAATATATGAACCAAAGCCTTTGCTAGATTTTTCGTAATTTTCTTTTTGATACAAGTTGAAAGCAGATTCATAACTCAATGAATCTTGGGTAGAGGCCGAAACAATTACATTGGGTAATACTCTTATAAAGTTAAGGTATTCTTCACCTTTACCTTGGTTTACAAAAATGTTTTGAACCATTGGCAGGGCTTCCCTTGCCTCTTCACTATTTGGATAATTGGTTATCAATGTTTTTATTTCTTCTAATGCCTCATCATCACGCTTTGTATTAAATAATGCCAATGATTTGTTTAAAATAGATTTCCTTAAATAAATTGACCTTGGGTAATTGGCAATAAGAGATTGAAATGAGGTAATGGCCATTTCATAGTTCTCGGATTTTAAATAAATATCAGCTAATTCAAAAACGGCATCATCTATGTAAGGGGATTTAGGGTAGCTTTTTTCCAATGTTTTTAAGGCCGTAATCTTCTCTTCATTTCTGCCTAAAACCCCAAGTATCATTGCTTTTTGGTATAAGCCATAATCAGCACCGTTGAGTTCTTTCTGACCCAAAATGGTATAGTATTCAATTGCTTTATTGTAGTTTTTGTCTGCAAAATAACAATCTGCAGTTCTCAAAACAGCATCAGTATAAACTTCAGGATTGGAAGGTGTTTTTTCTGCATTTAAGTATGTTGAAAATGCCTCAACAGCCTTGCCATATTGTTCCATTCTTAAATGAACATAGCCTTCGTTGTAAAAAGACTGATTGTAAAATCTTGTTTCCTTAACGGCGGAATTGCTTTGGAATTTATGTAAATTTTCTAAAGCCAATTTATTTTGTTGGTCTTTGTAATCTAATTCAGCCAACCAAAAATAGGAAAGGCCTTTTATTTTATTGTCATGGTTCTCTTCTGATGATTTTAAAAAGTAGTCATGCGCTTCCTTATAGTTGTTATTCAGGTATAATTCTTCTGCTCTATAATAGGTTACTCTTTGCAAATTGATTAAATCTTGCTTGCTTGGTTTTTTAATTCCCTCAAGAATTTTAATAGATTCTTTGTAGTTTTTTGCATTCAGCAACAAGTTACCTAAATTACCTCTGGCTTCCTCTGTGTATTCGCTTTCAGGATAGTATTCCAATAGTTTTACATACCTCGTCATGGCAAATCCTTGTAGGTTTAAATCGTCTGAAACCTTTGCAGAAAAAAACAATGCAGATTCTGCGAGTACGCCGCTTGTATCGTATACGTAGCAATTTTCAAAGGCCGCCCTAGCTGCAGTTTTGTTGTTGAGTTTGAGGTAAGAATTTGCCAAACCAAATTGCACATAAGGGCTAATGGTATCTGATTTTTTGGTAACTTTTAAAAATTGGCTGATTGCCTTTTCATCTTGGTCATTTTTTGCATAGCAATATCCCAACATGTAATAGTCGTTTTCGCTAGGAACTATTGGAGCGGCACTCATGAATTTTTCGAGATGAGGAATTGCAGCGGTATATTCTTTTAATTGATAATGCGATTGACCAACCATACCTGCAACATCATTGGCCACCTCTTGGTTGGTAATGGTGTCGCTAAAACTTATTACCTCTTTATATTGTTTGCGTACAAAATAAATTTGTGCGATATAGACACTGGCTAAAGGGCCAAAAGTTTTGTGGTATTTTATTCTAGCAAAATGCTCTAAGGCTTCTTCGTAGGCCCCAGATTTATAACATACATAGCCGTAATAATAATTTGCGGGATCATAGTATTTACTTTTCTCATCTTTGATAGGCTTAAAGGCATTTTTGGCGTCCTCAAACCTCTCTAATTTAAACAAGGAATAACCATAAATAAAATGAAATTCTTTTAATTCTGGTCCTGTTAAATATTCGGTTTGAACCAAATCCAATTTTGCAACTGCCTGTTTATTGTTTTTATTTCTATAATGTAATTTACCCAATTGAAACATGGCTAATTTAGCGCGTGTATTGTCCGGATATTTATTGATTATTTGGTTCAACAATGACTCTGCATCTGGATTAAACAATTCCATTGCACAAACTGCTGAATAATACTGTGCGTTAATTTGGTTGAGGGGTTGCTGTGTTAATTTTGCATACCAATCAAAATGCTTTTGAGCGGCAGCAAATTTCTCTTTATCAAAAAGTTCAAGGCCTCTGTTGTAATACCTTATTTCATCGGTATAGTTAAATGTTTG
>JBILJL010000130.1:0-6852 GCA_044377255.1 Bacteroidia bacterium | reverse complement strand
GACTTGCGCATAGCTAAATATATTTCTTACCTGGTGGTGATTAAAACTTGAATCAAAATCATAAATTGAAATATCATATTTACCCAAATAGCCAGAAAAATATAGCTGTCGTAGCTTTTTTACCAATTGTGATTTTAAGGCAATCGGATTTACATAATAGGTTTTAATGATTTTATTTGTTGCAATATTTTTCTCTACATCCTCTAAAAAATACTCTGCATTCACATCATTTTGCGAGACCAATTTGGCAGCATATAAAAACCTACTCTCCTCCTCTTCAATGTTGCTATAGTGGTAAATGGTAACTGAGGTAAAAATACTCAGCATGACCACAATTACAAAGTATTGTTGAAACCTATTTAATAGGCCTTGAATGATATGTTTGTATAATAGAAAAATCAACACCAGCAGGCTACTAGCGTATGAGTAGGAAGCGTTTCTCTCAAATAAATAATAAACCAAATAAGGATGTAAAAAGTAAAATACCAAACCAACAACCAAAAACTTTTCATAAAAGCCCAATCTCTTATCCATTAATAATTTATACAACCTCAAGGTCATTTGATAAGCTACCAATAAGAGCATAAATGCCAGTAACAAACCCAATAAAGTGAAACTATTTATGGCATAAATATTTTTTATATCAAAAGAAATCTGAGAGTCGAATACCAAACTTTTAATGCTATCAAAAGCTGCATCTGCAAGCACCATTGTTAGCCATGCCGAAAAGGCTAAACGTATAAATACAATTACCCTATTATTACTTTTATTATAAGAACTACCTCTAATTAAAATTAAAAACCACAACAGCAAACTTACCGAAACAATAAAATCACCTAAAGATGGATGGTAAATGGAAGATGCATAAATATCGGCACTAAATATTTTTTGGCCATAAATAAATACAGGTAATTTATATTTCAAAAACAACCACCTAGCTGCCTGCGTTAATACCAAAAACAAGATGCTACCTAAATAAAAATAGGTTGGAATTAAACACCTACATACTAAATGAAAAAGCCAGGCCGAAATTAAAATATTTACAATAATTAAAAACTGCAGCCATAAAGGAGTCAATTTAGGAGCACCAAAAATCTGAATAGAACACATGTATTTCCCTTTCCTGTCAAAAAGATCATGAAAATCTTTTATAGGAGATGGCGTAAATAAAGCTGAACCTAAAAAACCTAAATCTGGGTTAATATGATTCTGTATATATTGATTCTGGAATTGATAATTGGTTTTGAGCTGGTAAAATAAGGCAATTTTATAGGAACCTTTGTGCAAAAACGACACCAAATAAGCACCATTATTGGTATTCAGGTAAACAAATCCATCCTTTAAAGCACTTAGGTATTTGCTAGAATTAACTGTATTGTCTGTCCACAATACCAGCGAATCATTCTTAAACAAATGAACCATAAAGTGTTGCTTGGCTGCAACATCTGCAAAGTCCATCCATTTTCTACTAACCGTAGCCGTATCTCGCAGGAGTTGGTAAATTAAGTCTTTGCTTTCGGCCTCTTTATCAATAAATACTTGTTGAATCTGCCCATAGTTATTCTGATCTTGTTGGGCTGTATTTTGGAGTATGCCAATTTCGGTGCCCAATAGCAAGGTTAAAAGCACCAAGCTTATTGCAAGCCATAGTATATATTTAACTTGGGATTTCAATAAGCTTGCTTAATAAATTGCGTTTAATTCTAAGTAATTGCCTACATAATCTTGAATACCATTTTCCAAAGTTGTAAAAGGCTGCTGATATCCAATGGCGGTAATTTTTTGCATATCGGCTTCCGTAAAATATTGATAAGAATTCCTGATATCTGGCGGAATGGGAATATAATTTATTTTTACAGGTAGGTTCAAGGCAGAAAATATGCCCGTTGCTAAGTCGTTCCAGGTCCTAGCTTTGCCTGAACCTAAATTATAAATGCCGCTGTTTTTGCGGTGGTGCATCAAAAACACACAGACATTACAGAGGTCTTTTACATAAACAAAATCCCTCATTTGCTCGCCATCTTTATACTCAGGCTTATGACTTTGAAATAAATTCACCTCACCTTTTTGTTTAATTTGATGGTATGCATGCATGATAACACTAGCCATGCGGCCTTTGTGGTATTCATTCGGACCATACACATTGAAGAATTTTAAACCAGTCCAAAAGTAAGGTTGTTGTTCTTGCTCCAATACCCATTTATCAAAATCATTTTTGGATCGGCCATAAGGATTCATTGGATTTAAACTAGGCAGTTGAGCCTCATCATCTATATAGCCAAATTCTCCCTCACCATAAGTGGCGGCGCTTGATGCATATACCAGAGGAATGCCTTCTTGCGTGCAATATTTAAATAAATCCTTGCTAAAATCTACATTCAATTCTTTAAAAATAGCCTCATCCCTTTCACTGGTATCGGTTCTGGCACCAATATGAAATACAAATTGAACTTCGTGTGCATTTTGACTCATCCAGTCAAAAAACTGGGTACGCTCAATCTTTGCAGTATATTTTTTGCCAATCAGATTTTTCTCTCTCCCAGCAACCCTGCCAAAATCATCCACCAAAATAAGGTCGTTAAAATTATCGGCATTTAAACGTGCAACCAAACAACTACCAATAAAACCCTCGGCTCCGGTTATTACAATCATAATTATAAATAATAAACGAAAGTAAGGAGATTTTCGCTTAAGGGCGAAAGATTTTTTCTCCATAACAAAACTACCTTGTACCCGGAATGAAAGGGCGAAAGATTTTTCGCCCTCATCCTATGAAGGCGAATCATGCCGGCACCCCGCCGTATTTAAGAAAAATTTCGGTAACGCGTAGGGGCGAAAGATTTTTCGCCCTGATGCGAATATTTATTCCCCGAAATATTCTACGAAATTGTTTTCGGTTTCAATCAATTTGATGCAGTGCAATTGGCCATTTTCAATTTGGGGCTCAATTATTTCCCAAACGGCAACCACAATATTTTCAATAGATGGCATCATGTCCTTAAGAAAATCAACATCTTCATTGAGGTTCTTATGATCCAACTTTTCGGTAACCGAATCTTTGATGATAAGCTTCAACTTCTTCAAATCCATTACCATACCCGTTTCCACGTTGGCAACACCTTTGATGGTTACAAATAACTCAAAATTATGACCGTGGTAATATTTATTGGAACATTTGCCAAAGAATGCTTCATTCTCCGCTTCAGTCCAATTTTTATTATACAATTTATGCGCCGCATTAAATCGTTCTCTCCTAGTAATGTAAACTATTTTCTGTTTTTCTGCCATGCAGTTTATTAAAAAATCGCCCGCGAAGATAGCCATTGTTTATATTCTTATGCGAATTTGTTTGAAAAGAGCTAAAAATTTCAATAAATATTATCCAAATTCACTTGTAAATTTGGACCATAGCATACCTCTTCCAAACTTGGTATTCTATCAATTATATTCAAAGATTTGAGCTCATTTAAAATAGAAATCATCTGTATTTCATCAATTTCCTCGGTATAGGAATATTCCAATTCGCTAAACCATTGTTTGGCATCCGCTAATTTTAATTGGTAGCGCCAAGCCACCATTTGTGTGGCCTCTTTTTCTCTGAATTTAAGCGAATAGCAAGATTCATTTACAACCCCCAAAACCTTTTTCAAAAGCAATGGATCTTCCTCAATAAGCTTATTAGAAGCCACTACCGCAAAACAAGGCCAGGGAGTTTTGCATTCTCCCAAAAACCTAAATTCTCCCCTGTCAACCAAAGGTTTGGTCATGTATTTTTCCCACATAAACACATCGGCCTCATTAGCAGCTAATGCTTTCCGGGCGCCATCCATATTGCCCACCAAAACAAAATCAGTTTCGGGGTTTATGGTTTGACCCAAAGACCTGGCGTTTACAAAAGCCATCAAATGTGAACCAGAGCGGTATCTGCTAATAGCATATTTCTTACCATTGATTTGATCCAACGAAGTAATACCGCTATTGATGCCTGTATAAATTCCCCACCTCAATGGAGAGTTTACATAAAACTGAATAATTTTACTTGGATTACCAACCATAATATCGGCCACAATGCCCTCTGTTAGGGTAATGGCAATGTCTAAATCACCATCACGCAAAGCTTTGCACATGGCACCGGTTCCACCAGGTACATCTTGCCACTGAATGTCTATTCCCTCTTTTGAAAAAAGGCCATTCTCATAAGCCAAATGCCAAGCAAGGTTAAAATGTTCGGGAACACCTCCCACCCTCACCAATTTTTTCATGCTTTTTTGTTCAAGCAAATCGTCCATACTGTAATGATAATTATTAAAAATTGGCCAAATTAATCTTTCAATTCTTCTCTCGGTTCAAGATAAACAATTATGTTTTCTCCTGATCTTTTTGCTTTGTTTCGTTTTTCTTGATCCAAAGCCAACTCTATAGCCAGATTTAAATCATACCCTAATAGTAAAATAAAGGTATTGATATAAATGAGCATCATGATAACTATTAATACCCCAATTGAGCCATAGACCTTGTTATACGAGTTAAAATGATTTACGTATTGAGAGAACCCATAGGTTGTAATTAAGGTAATCAAAGTTGCAAAAATAGCACCAGTACTGAAAAAATTCCAATAACGTTTTTTGGCAGGAGCATAAAAATAGATGGCACCCACAATTCCCAAAACAATAAAACCAACTACTAATAAATTAAAGCTTGCTATTAAAGTTGGAATGGTTTTACTGGGGAAATATTTTACTTTCTCTAAGTATGAAATGAGCACTGTTCCGGTGGTTAACATCAACACCGAAAGCATGATTAAAATGGTAGTAAAAAACGACATGCCAATGGCCACTAGCCTTTGCTTCCAGAAAGGGCGAGTCTCCTTTGCATGACTATATTTATTTAATAAAACCATCAAACTATGAAATCCATTCGAAGAAAAATAGATAGCAGAAATAAAACCCAAAGAAAGTAAGCTGCCTCTTTGGTTCTTTAAAATGTCATCTAAAGTTTCTCTGATTGTTTCATATACATTTGGTGGCATTGCCTGAGAAATAATGGAGAGAATTTCGTCTGGCGTATAGGTAAGTGGCAAATAGGCAATGAGTGTAAAAAAGAAAATTACCGTTGGAAACAAGGCCAAGAAAAAATTAAAAGAAAGCGCCGAAGCCCTGGTATTGATATCACTTTTACCAATGTTTCTTAAAAAAAATTCCAATACTGCATACAAAGAAACCTCTTTGTTTCCGGGCATACTTATAGCCGCTGTTTTTTTATACAGCCACCTAAAAGGTTTTCCCAAGAGCATCTTTTGACTTTTCATAACCCTATAAAAATAAGCTTAAAGCTTAAAATATTCGCTTATTTTTTCAATTAATATTTTAGGACTACCACAAGGTCGCCCGGTTTTCATATCTATGCAAACCAAAGTGGTTTCGCCTTCATTTAACAATACACCAAGTTCATTGTATACTGCATAAAAGAACTGAATACGAACAGCAGGTAATTCTTTAATGGTGGTTTTTATGGTAAGCAAATCATCGTATTTTGCAGGTTTATGATACTTGCACTTGAGATCCAAAACAGGCATCATAATGCCATTGTCTTCAAACAACTTATAGCTCAAACCTATTAACCTTAAAGCCTCTACCCTAGCCACTTCATAATAGGTAGCATAATTGCCATAATACACATATCCCATTTGGTCGGTTTCAGCGTACCGCACACGCAAAGTTGTTTCTGAACTAAACATATTGTTTCAAAGCCATTTCGGCTATGGTTGATCCTATACTTAAACTCGAAGTAGCAGCTGGCGAAGGCGCGTTTAAAATATGAATGGCATGTTGTTCTTCAATAATTTTAAAATCGTCTATCAAACCGCCAAACTTATCGCAAGCTTGCGCTCTTACTCCTGCTTCGGCAGGTATCAAATCATCTTCTTGTACTTCTGGAATCAATTTCTGTAGGGCTTTAGTAAAAGCTGCCTTTGAAAACGAACGGTGAAATTCGCCCAAACCTGTTTTCCAATATTTGCCCATTACCTTTCTAAATCCAGGCCAAGCCAAAGATTCAAACATTTCTTGCAAATCCACATCACTCATTTTATAGCCTTCGCGCTTAAATGCAAAAACGGCATTCGGACCAGCCTCTACGCCACCATCAATCATGCGGGTAAAGTGAACGCCTAGGAAAGGAAAATTAGGATCAGGCACCGGATAAATTAAATGCTTCACCAATGAACGTTTTTGGGGCTTTAGCATATAATACTCGCCCCTAAAAGGTATAATACGTGTATCAATATTTTTTTGGGTCAAACCAGCAACCTTATCACTGTATAAGCCAGCGCAATTGATATACATATTGGTTTCAAAATTGCGTTGAGCGGTAATAATGGTGGCCATAGCAGCCGATAAATGAATGTTCTCCACTTTATGCCCAGTATAAATTTCGCCACCCATTTCTTGAACCAATTCAGCTAATTTTTCGCAAACGGCGGTATAATCAATGATGCCAGTATAAGGAACCTGCATGCCAGCAACTACGCGCAAATGGGGCTCAATTTCTAAAGCCTCCTCTTGGGTAATCATTTTTATTTGGTTCAAACCGTTTTCTAGACCCCTTGTGTATAATTTGTTGAGTTCACCAATTTCATCTTGCGAAGTAGCCACCACTAATTTGCCGCACAACTCATAAGGAATGCCGTAAGTATCGCAAAATTCGATGAGCATTTGATAGCCCATAATACAATTTTTGGCCTTTAAACTACCCGGTTTATAATACAATCCACTGTGAATTACTCCGCTATTATGACCCGTTTGGTGGGCAGCCACGGCATTTTCTTTTTCAATTACGGCCAGCTTTAAACCT
>JBILJL010000128.1:0-6857 GCA_044377255.1 Bacteroidia bacterium | reverse complement strand
CGGCAATATAAAATTTGTTTGACCCAAACCATTTGCGTTTGTAATTATATAGCACTACAAAATGGTTGTTGTCCCAATGTAAAATACTGGGGTGACTTTGGGCAATTTCTTTGAGTTTTTCAATATCCACCTTCACACCAATGGTTTTAAAGCCAATGGCTTCGGCAGCTTCGCTAATACCCAACATGCTCACACCTGTTTTAATGATGTGGCTTTTTTCGCGTAGGTAATCAATATTATAACTGCGCCCAAAGTATTGGGCCACCATTTTAATGCAAGCCGGACCGCAATCTTTTAAGCCTAATTGGTGGTAGTAAGGGAAATTCACAAGACAATAATATGCTTTTATGGCATAATATAAAACTCGGACCTTACTTATTTTTCTTTACGCTCATCAAATCCTTGTATTCTTTGTTTAACTCAATTAAGAAATCAAGTTGCTTATCTTTCGCTGCGATACTGTTTCTCAAGAATTGATTTTCTTGTTTTAAATATTCAAGAAAATCATTTTCTAATTCATGTTTTGGGCTAGTTGACTCAAAAGCATATTCCCCAGATAGAATAATGCCTACACTTACTTTATAAAACTTTGCAATAAGTTCTAAACGGTCAGCACTTAAATTACGTTCGCCACGCTCTAATCTCCCATAGCTTGTTGTATCTATACCTAAATATTCAGCTATTTCTTGTTGCGTGATGCCGTTTTTTTTACGCAGTACCTTTAAGTTTTCTTTTAAGCCCATATTTTTTTGTGGGCATAAAATTATAGTGCTGATAAGCAAATAAATAAACCATATTAACATATTAAAATGCTAAAAAAGCATAATTATACTTGCATTTACGAAAAAGTCTCTTAAAATTTGTTAAACAACAATTTAGAAATGCTGGAATTGTAAATTGAAGGAATAGCCGCTGTGAAGCACCCTAGTCATGTCGTGAGACACCACACACCTTTGCTTGAAAATTTTAGCGTTATGAACTGTAAATTTTTTATTTTATTTTTAAACCGTTAAAGTTTTCAGCAGGTTTTGAATTATAAACCGCAAAAAAATGAAAAAATTGGAACGATTGGATGGAAAATTATTTGAAGCCTTGCAAAAAAATGAGATGACTAAAATGAGCCATCTTATTGGAGGCTATGAAACAGAGCAGACTCTAAATGGAGGTGACACTAGGTATTTGTATAAAACCTGGGGAAACACCAGAGATGGAAATGGTGTTCATAAAGATAATGAGCGCACAGATGATGAAAAAGTAGTACAAACTAATGGAGGAAGTGGAACCGTTTCTTCATATTATGATTCTTTTAACGTGACCGAGTCTTTATCTGAGGATGGTGGAATAATCGAATAATTTTTTTAAAAAAAAATAGGGTAGATTCACCTACCCTATTTTAAATAGTTCATTTTAAATAATTCAATTCTTCTTTTATTTTATTAAAAAGATAAAATACAATAATAGCATTTACTCAAAAAAAATTCAACTTCGATGATTAAAACCATAATTCTATTTATTATCCTATTTATGGCATGCCTCAAGGTTGAATGTCAAGATCTAGCTTTATCTTTTAAAGAGAATGCAATTAAACTGGAAAAAAATGATAGTCTAAATAAAAGTGTTTATAATTTACTATCTCCATATAGATTAATAATGATTGGGGAAATTCATGGAACTAATGAACCAGTTAATTTTTTAGTTGAACTAGTTAAATTGCTTACTTATTATGGAGACTCAGTTCAAATTGGATTTGAAATTCCAACAATGGAAATGCAGCCATTTTTAAAACAAAAAAACAAAATCAATCTTTTAGAGACAGATTTTTTCAAATATCCAACCGGCGATGGAAGAGCATCTGAAGCATGGTACAACGCAATTTCTCGAATTTCCAATATGCCAAAAGCTTCCTTATTTTTCTTTGACATTAATTCAACTGAAATAGGTAACGTTGACAGTATAATGTACCACAATGTGAAATCAAAAATTAAGGAACGTCCCAATTTGAAAACTATAACTATTTGCGGAGGTATTCACAATAGCTTGAAAATGTATGATAATCAAAATACAATGGGAGTTTTACTATATAACGATAAGGAGTTAAGTATTAATGATTCAATTTGTTCGATAAATCATAATTTTAAAGGTGGTCAAACTCTTTGGAATAAATTTAATGAAATGGAAACTGTTTATTCCAAAATAGAATACGACAACTATTTATATATATATCCAAAAAACAGTAAGGAGCCTTATTCAGGCTTTCTTTATACCAAATTTGTTACAAAATCAGATTCTGTTATAAAGTGATTCAAATAATTTAAACCTAATTTTGGAATTTCTAATTTAACAAATCCTATGAAAACTAATAAGTAAAAATGAAATTAGAGAGAAAAAAAAATATATTCATAGTCTTTATTTTTGTTTTTCTTCTTTTTAACAAATCAATAGGACAAACAGATAAAAACCTCCAGATTATTGAGGATTTTGAAAATGATTCTCCATGGATTTGGAAGCCTTGGGTAAACATGAGCAACAAATATTCTATAAAAACTTCATACTCTAATCATTCTGGCAAATTTGGATTAAGATGTATGGAAGAACTTTTTATTAGAACAGATTTACGTATTGGCACAACAGGCCAAGTAATTAGCTGGTGGATTCGTTTTGAACAGAAAACAAATGCATATTGCGGATTTGGAACAACAAATGAAAATAGATTTTTCCTATGCTTATCACCTGAAACAAATACATTACATTTTTCTGATTTTCATGCAGATCGAAGTAATACTTTTCGAAAATCAGTTGTTCAAAAATATAAATTGTATAATTGGTATAGGGCTGAGATTGTATTTAATACATCAACAAACGTGACAGGAAAACTATATGCATCAGATGGGGTTACACTTATAAACTCAATTACAATGGAAATTCCAAATTTATCACCAAATGGCATTTCATTTAAAGGATACTATGTACATTTAGATGACATTAGGGGTGGAACAAGAATGAAAAAAGATGTTACGGATTCATTTTTTATCGCAAAATTAGGTGAACCCGTAATACTCGAAAATATAGTATTTCAAACTAATAAAAGTGTTTTGCTTGATCAATCATTTTCAGAATTGGAAAAGCTAGTTTTATATTTAAAATTAAATCCTAATTCTAAAATAAATTTGGTTGGATATACAGATAACTTTGGGAATGAAGAAAGTAATAAACAGCTCTCCCAAGCCAGAGCAAAGGCTGTGTCAGATTATTTAATTAGCCACGGTATTAACAAAGGAAATATTAGTTACAAAGGAATGGGAAGTTTAAATCCTATTGCTTCAAATTACACTGAAGAAGGTAGAAGAAGAAATAGACGGGTAGAGTGTATAATCAGTTTGTGATATTCGCTAACCAATAATATTTGCCAACAAAAACTAGAAATCGATGATCTTAATAATATCGGATAATGATGATTACTCAACGAATGACGTAATAGATTGGTTGATTTTTTATGAAAAAAAATTTTGCAGAATAAATAATACAGACCATTTTGAGCTACAATTTCTTTCTTTAGAGGGTGACAAATTGGATTTCAAATTAATTTCGTCCGATAACAAAATTACGATTAATTTTGGAAATTTAGCATCGTATTGGTATAGAAGAGGAAGTATTAATTTAAAATACAATAAAAATTTAAATGTGCCAACAGATGTATCTAATGACAATTTTTTTCTTTATGTCCTTGATAAATATCTGGTTGAGGAAAATGAAATAGTAATAAATTTTTTATACGAGTTAATTTATAACCTTCCAGGTTTCGGTAAGCTTAAAGAGAATAAAACAAATAAGTTAACTAATTTAATGATTGCTAATCTAATGGGCATGAAGACCCCAAATTCAATGGTTTCTAACCAAAAAGTATTGTTAATTGATTTTTTTAATAAATATGATAAGAAAATTATTACTAAATCCTTGACTCAAGGCGGCGGCCTATTTTGGGATAATCAAATGATAACTAGTTTAACAAAGGTTGTTTCTATTGATGAGTTGGCAAATATGAATGGCAAATGGGTTTCTTATATACAAAATATGGTAAACAAAAGGTATGAATTACGTATTTTCTATTTAGATCAAAAGATTTTCGCATCAGCAATTTTTTCCCAAGGTAATGAAAACACCTTAGTAGATTTTAGAAATTATGATGATGAAAAACCAAATAGGGTGGTTCCATATATCTTACCAAAGAATATTGAGGATAGCCTAATAAAATTTATGCAAAAGATTTCAATGAAATCAGGTTCTATCGATATGATTGTTGATGAATTCAATAATTATATTTTCCTAGAGGTTAATCCAATAGGCCAATTTTCTCAAGTATCAATACCTTGTAATTATTTTATTGAAGAATATATAGCAAATTATTTATTAAATGAAAAAAACTAATAAAAAGATTTTATCCCAGATAAATCTTTATGCCGAAGGTTGGACTCAAAATGAAATTTCAGAAAAAAAACTACTAAAAAGTACATTTTATAATGCAAATTATATACTGGTTTGCCCTTTGCATAAACCAATTTCAAAAATAATCAATCTAAATGCCAAATAATTTACTTGATTCCAAAGTATTAAATGTATTTTCAGACTGCATCATAACTAAAGGTTTTAAAAGAGCTATTATTAGTGATCTCACAAGAAGAAAATACAATTTCATTCCACTTAACCTTGCTGAGTTATTGATCGAATGCATTGGGTATACTAAAAAAAGAATAATTAAAGAATATGGACCTGAAAATGAGAATACAATTCTTGAATATTTTGATTTTTTAGAAAATAATGAATTTGTGTTTTGGTGTGAGCTAGAGGAAATAAAACATTTTCCAAAAATCAATTTAGAGTATAGAAGTCCATCTATTATTAGTAATATGATTATTGACTATAATGAGAATTCGCCAACTTCAATTTCAAACATATTAACTCAAATTGAATCATTAAATTGCCAATATATCCAAATTAGATGTTTTAGTTACAAATCACTTAAATTTTGGACAGAAGAGTTAAAGAGTGTAAATGACTCAAGAATAAAGGGAATAGAGTTAATTACAAAATGGGATTCTGAAATTAATATTGAACAGTTAGAGAACTTTTATGAAAATAATCCCCGAGTACACTCAATAATCCTATATTCATCACCTAAAGTTGAAATTATCCAAAAAGAGGGTTCTATAGGGAATGTAGTTTATATTTTGGAAGAAATTAGTAATAATGCCAATTGCGGCCAAATTCACTGGAATTATTTTAACACCAACATTAAACTCTTCACCGAAGCCCAACACCACAACACATGCCTTAACCGCAAGATAAGCATAGATGTAAATGGAGACATAAAAAACTGCCCCAGCATGGCAAAAAGCTTTGGCAATATAAAAGATACTACTTTGGCAGAAGCAATAGAAAAACCAGGATTCAAAGATTTGTGGGAAATCAATAAAGATAAAGTTCATGTTTGTAAAGATTGCGAATTTAGGTATATCTGCACTGATTGCAGAGCTTATTTAGAAAACCCAGAGGATATATATAGTAAGCCATTAAAGTGTGGTTATAATCCATACACTGCAGAATGGGAAGAGTGGAGCACAAACCCATTAAAACAAAAAGCCATTGAATATTATGGCATGCAAGACCTGGTAAAAAAGGAAAAATGAGATGGTGCACCTTGCTTCTTTTTTGTTGGGGTTATGTATCAAGCACCAGTGCCCAAACAACCCTTAGCCTGCAACAAGCCATCGCCCTTGCACAAGCGCAAAGCCTGCAAGCACTTATTAACCAAAATCAGGCACAGGTAGCCGAGCAAACCTACAAATTACAACGCGCACAATTGTTTCCGCAGGTAAACCTCAACGCAAACTTGCCCGGCTACAACAGCAGCATCAACAGTGTAACCCAACCCGATGGTACCATTAAGTTTACAACAGTTGAGCAAGCATATAGCACCATGGGTGTTAGCCTTAGCCAAAAAATTGCTGCCACAGGTGGCACGTTTACTGCAAGCAGTAACATAAATAGGTTTGATAGGTTAAGCGGAGCTCGCACCACCAATTACAATACTCAGCCTTTTGTTTTGGGTTTAAATCAACCTTTGTTTCGGTTTAATGAAACGGCTTTTAATCTAAAAACTGCACGCATAAATAAATTAATTGGATCAAAAGTTTTTATCAAACAACAAGAAGAATTGGCTTTGGATGTAAGCAATCAATTTCATGCGTTGTTGCAAACACAGCAAAACTTGCTGATGCTGCAAGCTAATTTGATCAATACTGACAGCCTAATGCAAACAGCATCTCTCAAACTAAAATTGGGTAAAATTGGCGAAGAAGAATACTTGCAAATACAACTAGAGCAACTCAATACCACCACACAACTGCAGCAAGTAAAGGCGAATTATGACTTACAGAAAATTAAGTTTTGTAACTTACTTGCAATACCAGCATCAGAACTTAAATTGATGGAAAGCATACCAAATAATAGTGCAGTTAATTCAATTACAGAAAGTACATTAACACAATTAATAGCTTCATTCAAAAACAGTAGTCCCGAGTATGAACAGCAAAGATTAGCACAGTTACAAAACGAAGCTGTATTGCAACGGGCTAAATTAAGTCGCATACCAAGTTTAAACTTAATAGCAGGATACGGTAGCAACCAATCGGCCCCTATTTTAAATGATGCCTATCAAAACCTGCTAACCCAGCAAAATGCCACAATAGGTGTTGCAGTGCCGTTGTTTAGTTCGGGCGCAAATACTGCCAGTTTTAAAATTGCAGACTATCAATTAAAGAATCAGTTACTACAAATACAACAATTAGAACAGCGCATCA
>JBILJL010000127.1:0-6858 GCA_044377255.1 Bacteroidia bacterium | reverse complement strand
TTTTTAGCAAAACTTGGATTGCCTATATTCACATCTTTAGGCAATTGAGTATAAAGCTTTTCAATTTTTCCATTACCAAATGTATTGCTCGCATTGTTCCAAACTTGAATATAGCCAATGTCCCAAAAATCTATATCTGCTCCACTTGCATTTTCAATGATATTACGCGCATCATAAACCACGCGTTCTCCAGAATAATCAAACTCCAGCGCGTTTGCGTACAATACGCTACCTGTTTCAACTCCTGTGGTATAAGTAGGATTATACAATTTAAATTCTTGCCAAATTTGGGTGGTAAAATCATACACATAAATAGCAGAATCAACAGAAGTTGTTATTGCTGCAATCCGTTTTCCATCTTTTGAAACAGCCACATTGTCCCAAATGGCTTCACTAGAAATAACACTTTCTGTTGCTGTAGTTCCTAAGGTTAACTTATAAATTTTACTATCGGTGCCAACAAAAACAGCAAAAGAACCATCATCTGTTACACTGGGTTTTAGCTTCATTGCTCTCCTAGATTTCTCTATATAATTTGTACCCGTAGTGCTCGATTGATAAAGTGTTACAGGATCTATACTAGAATCATCATAAGATAGCAAATAATCTTGCCCTGGGTTAATTGGCAAATCTATGGCTGTATTGGTGCCTCCACCTCCTGTTCCGCCACCTCCACCTGGATCTGTTGCGTAAATACCAACTTCATTAAAAGCAGCTTTTGCCGCATTGTACTCCGCAGAATTATCTCCATACAAATCAATGCAAGATTGCACTACCGCAATTCTTAAATCAACAAACTTAGCTGTTTTAGTCAAATATTTAGAAAGTGCCCTATAGTAAACCTTCTCTGCTTTGTCTTTGGTAACTGCAGTGGCAAATTTATAAAAGGCCCAATTTGGAATACCACTGTTGATGTGTACGCCACCATTGTCTTCCGTTCCTGCATAATACTCCGACATGGTTTTGGGCTGATACCCATTGTCGTTTAAGCTATTTCCTCCATTATGTGGATCTTGTAAACTGCGCAATGCACCTGTAGGAAAATACTGTATTTTCACCACATCATCTCCCAATAACCAATCATCTCTATCCATCATGCAGGCAAAAATATCTGCCATAGATTCGTTCATGGCGCCCGACTGTCCTTGGTATTCTAAGTTTGCCGTATTTTGCACCACACCATGTGTCATTTCATGTCCAGCCACATCTAAACTGCCTGCCAAAGGTTTAAATGCATCCTTTCCATTTCCATAACACATCATCTCGCCTGTCCAAAAAGCATTGTCCATGCCCTGACCATTTTGCTCGGTAACATTGATAACTGAAATAATGGTTCCACCACTGCCATTGATTGAATTTCTGGCATGGGTGTTCTTATAATATTCATAAGCTATACCTGCATTGTAATGTGCCGATACAGCTTTTGAAGGCCAATTAGAATTAGATGAAGAAGTAACATGCACAATAGATTTAACATAGGTGTTTTGTGCATCTACTGTCCATATTGCTCCAATGGGATCATCGGGCATATTCGAGGTAGTAGCATTGAACATGGTTCTACTTGCATCTATCATAAAAGTATTGCCACTTTTCTCATAAGTATTTATACTCCTAGATACACCATTTAGGTCTAAAGAATTAGCCGTTTTAGGACCATCAACTGTACAAGCTTGGTTGTAAGCATTGAGCACTGCACCCGTATTTGCATCTATGAAACACCTCCAAGTTGATAACAAGTTTGGCTTTGTTTCAATAAACCAGCACAAAGTCATTTTTCCATTAGTAGGATAGATTACTTGTTTAATTTTTGGACCAGCATACTTGGTTAAAAAAAGTTCTTCTGCACTAAGCTCCTTGACCCATATTTTTGAACCCAAAAATAAATTGGTCAGCTTCATGGCTTCTTCCTTAGTAACAGCATAAGTCATTTCAAGGCTCGGTTCAGGAAAAAAGCTACCATTTAAAAATTGTTTACCAAGCTTATCATGTAAAATCATTTCACCACCCCAAACTTCAACACCTTGGTATTGCTGGCTGAACCTAATATGGCTCATGCCCAAATCATCAACTGAGCTCTCTTTCACAAGAAATGCCCCTTCAATGGAGTTGATTCCTAAAGCATCCTTAACCTCTGCCAAAGCCAATGAAACCTTTTGGTTGGCTTGTAAACCAGTTTTTTGCAAAGCACTTGTTTTAGGTAATTCATAGTAGCCTGCTGAGATGGTTTTATTTGTAGCAAACCCATCTAGGTTCTTTAAAACTGTTGAGTTATTTGTTGCAGGTTGATTAACTGAAGGTGCTGAATTAGCGTGCTTCGGAGCAACCCTTGCGTTCGATTTATTGTAAGGCTTTCCTGGCACTTGCTTTTGCCCAAAGACCAAAAAATTACCCAGCAAAGAAATCATAATTGTAAGGTAAAACTTAGTATAAATTCTCATAAAATATAAATTTTAATTTAATGGAATAGTTTTCATTAAAAGCGAATGTAGCTTTTGTATAGAATCTGGTGCCGGTATTTTTACTTGACTTGTAATGGCTCTTTTACTAAACTCCGAAGGCCATTTCCATTCAAGGGTATCTGTACCTGTTTTAAACAAAATATAATCGCTCATATTGCCAGTTTCGTTATGCCTGTAGCCTGCTGCTTGTATCTTTTCGGCTTCCTTAAATATCTTCTTGGCTTTCATTTGGCTCACACCTTTTTCTTCCTTTTTTTCGAAGTCGGAAAACAAAAAAAGTTGCCCATTTTCTAATAAAGTATAAGTTAATTTATTGCCAGTAAAGCCTCCCATGTTTCCAAACTCAATTTTCCTAGCTGGAAGATTATTCATTTGGTAGGTTTGGCTCTTGCAACCAAAGAAGAACAACGTAATAATCAAGAAATAAAATTTCATCCTATATAATTTCATAAAACAAATCAAATATAATGCCAATTGCTTTGATAAAACAATCCCATGAATAATTATACTATTTAGCTTGAAGTAACCACAAAAAAAAAGCCTCCCCAATTTCTTGGGAAGGCTCTTTTGTATAATTAATCTCGCAATAGTGTTATGGTTCCCCTTACGGTGACCTCCTCTTTGCCTCTCAATTGGTATTTGAAAACAAAATAGTAAGTACCTTCTGGGTTATCTTCTCCGGTATTGTTGGTTTTTCCGTTCCACAATACTTTCGAATCTGTGCTTTCGAAAACTTTACCACCCCAACGATTCCAAATTTTCAAGTCATAAACTTCATCACCCTTAATCTTAATATTGAAAACATCGTTTATGCCGTCACCATTTGGTGTGAAAACGTTAGGGATGTCAATTTCAGTTTGAAAGGTATTGTTTACTTTCTTACATACCGAATCATAACAATTATCCAATCCTTCTGTTAAAGCCCAAACGCAAATCCAGAAATCACCTGTGTCGTTTTTAAAATCAACAACACCTAAGTTGAAATAAGGATCATTGTTACTTGGTACAAACAATTTAGGTAAAAACTCACTACCATCTGGCCTGTATATTGCCCAATAGTAGCTACTTGAATTGGCGCTATCACTCTTGTTTAAAACAGCATACTTAGGCAATTCCAAAAGCGTTGCATCTAAGTCTGCTTTGGCTTTTACAGCAGTTACTTGAACCGTATCTCTAGATTCGCACTTAGGCGTATTAGGAATAAACCTAGTTGAATGCATTACTAAATTATACTTACCAGTTTGGTAGAAAACATACTTAAAGGCAGAATCTTGGTCAAAATTAGTTTTGAATGCTGTATCTGCTATTGAGGTATAATCTTCATTGAAAGCATACATTCTAAACTTGGTAATGGTGTCCATATCAGAAAGGTTCTTCACTTTAAATACTTCACCTACGCATACTTTGTCCTTATCGGTTTCCATTTCTACACGGTAAGGATTTTTCACATAAATCTTAATCGCATTTTCACGACCATTTGCTGTATCTGGTATAATAATAGGTGGGCAAGTTGCCAATACTGGAGGGTTCTTATCATAGCCTGCTGCAGTTATGTAGTAAATACCTTCTGTATCGTAAATAATGTCAATGGTATCTGGATTATTGGTTACAATGGCATTATAAACCCCATCCGATCTACCAGAACGTATTAAGGTTGATGCGGTAGCACTTAGTGTTCCCGAATCGTTTGGAAAACTCACCACCCTTACCTTATAAGGAACGCAACCTAATGTATCACTTAACAATTTAATCCTTGGTCTTGGTCCAGATATATACACATCTTGTCGGGTGGTATCAAAACAACCTTGGTTGGTTTCTATTACCATCATTACATTGTACCAACCATTTTTCCTATACGGATAATATGGATTTAACAAAGTAGAGAAGTAATTGTCTTTACCGTAACCATTGTCTCCAAACCACCACCTGCGCTCTTTAATTTGATCGCAAGGAAAGCCTGTAGTAGCATAGCAATTATCAATTACATAAGATGAGTCGAAGAATATAGTTGGATCACTACAAGCAAATATTCCCTTACTCAAGAATTTTGCTTTTGGCTCCACTACATCTTGGAACATAAAACAAGTATCAAAATAACCAACAGTATCTCTTGTTATCATAGAAATTTTAAACCTACCTGGTTTGTCAAACTTATAAGATGGATTCTTTCCGGTGGCATCAATAATACCATCCGATTGGAAATCCCAATAGATTCTTTCATAGAAATTGGTATCTACTTTTACACAGAATTTAAATATATTAGGTGCTGTACCTTGTTGCACAAACTGCCAACCTGTGGCACAACTATTAGCTATAGTAGAATAATATTTCGTAACATTAGGGAAGGTTTTTATTGAATCAATTGGGTAATTGATCATACCTGCTCCATGTAAATCTAAGAATCTCAAAAGAGGTTCCTCTCCTGGCGAAAGCGGCCTTGAAGGATTATGCTGTCCACCCGATTTAGGATACCAATACCTAATTGAATCTACAAAGTTTACTGTTTGTCCAACACATAAAACACCATCCGACAGGTTATTGCCTTCCTTCATGTAGAAGGTATCCATTACACCAATTACTATTTGGCGACTAGCAGCATTTGTACACTCAGTAACTGTAACAACATTATGTTGAACCTCTGTTATTTCGTTCTTTTTCAAAGTAGAACCCGGAGCTGCTGGCATTTCGTACGACGACATAAAATACTGGTGACGAACTGGATGCAAGAAGAATGCAGTGTCTATTAAAGTATTTACCTTTTTAATAGCCTGTGGCGGATACTGGCGTGTTAAGTCAAAACATTGCCAAATGGTATCATACCTCACTGATTTAAACACCCTCACCCCAACTGGATACGGTATGGTTTGCGATAAAATGGTCCATGGTGCTGTTTCTGCAGAAAACTGGTAACGAACACGATTTATTGGGTAAGTATTCTTTTCAAAAAACGCACTGTCATTCGGGAAATTAATAGGGTCTAATTTCACAAAAGTATCTTCTGCATTGGTATAAAATGAGTCAACAGTTAAAGTACCATCGGCCCAATCCCAAACATCGGCCAAAATAAAATCTTGTTGCTTGGTATTGGCATCAAACTCAATAATATCTCCTTTGCCAAACAACCTGCTCCAAGGCTCACGGTATGCGCCATTGGGTGTAAACAACAATGGAGGTGTAACAGCAGGGTTTGTTTGAATAAAGTTTTGAGTAGTATCCCATCCATAATCTTGGCTTGGCAACATACTAGGATTTCCGTAAGCTGAATAGCCACCCACTTTTCTATAAGTGAATTTTGCATCTAAGCTAATAAAGTGGAAAAAATTATGGTACCAAACGGTATCGGTAAAACAAGCTGGCTGACTAGCTGGTGTACCACAAGTACTAATATTTAAACAGCCAGTACCCAATATTAACCCTACTGTAACGTATCCTTTTTTATCTTTTGGACTATTTGTATAAGGCCAAGCTCCATTTGGTTTGTAATGTGTCCAGTTAACTGCCCCATTAGGGTCTGTCCATGGTCCACCTGGGAAAGGAGGGAAATTAACCAAGTTAAAGAAACCTGGCCATGTGTTACCTCCTGGAGTAACTGAAGGATTACCTGGGTTCATTGGAGATGTACCAGCCCAATCCACAAATCCATCTAATGCACAAGGTGTACCATCAATTCTATCTGCCAAAGAATCATAATTCAATAAAATAAAAGTTCTCTTCACGCAATCAGGGTAAGTACCAGGATTTCCTGCACTGTTATCAAAAACAAATCTTGGATCACCACCACTATTACCACTTTTTAAATCTGGGCATTCTTTTCCTTCTTTACCCAAACCATAGGCATCCACACCAACCAAAGGTAATTGAATGGTAGCTTCTGTTCCGCAATCCATAAAATCAACAAAGAATTCATCATCGCGTTTTAAAATGTATGAACCTGTACCATCAGTTAATATTGGGTAAGGTTTATAGTTGTAAATTAATCCTTCATAAACAGAAGTAATTAATAAGGTTGCATTATTAGCACCACCAACCAAGGTTACAGTTTGACCAGATAAGTAACCAATTCCAGGTGAAAGGATCAATACTGTATTTACCACACCAGCAGTAACACCTACTCTTACTTTTAAACCAACTCCAGAACCACCAGTTACCAAATAATCACCTGCAGTATAACCTGTTCCACCACTAGCTACTTTAACTCCACCAACTAAATTATCTATTGATTTAGGAGTAGTTGTTCTACTGAATGTATCACTTACCAATGTTAATGGGAAACCTGGGGTGGTATCTGTTCTTTGCTCAATAATAATTTTACCACCATTCATATTAATTCTTGAGAAAGATTTATATGGATCAGCAGATTGGTTATTGAAACTATCTTTTTCATATAATGTTACGGTAT
>JBILJL010000126.1:0-6918 GCA_044377255.1 Bacteroidia bacterium | reverse complement strand
TCGTGCGCAAGACGTTTATACTGCTAGCTCTAATTTAAAGGCGGGTTATTTAATGCTCGACCAAAGAATTTATGGCAGAATAAGAGCAGTTTATGGTGTAAGGTTTGAATCGTATAACCAAAAATTAAACTCTTTTGCTCTGAATAGCAACCCACCTCAGCCAATTTCTGGTGATACCATTTTTAATGATTGGTTGCCTTCCATTAATTTAACTTATGAATTAACTGAGAAAGTTAATATTAGGGCATCGGCATTTAAATCGGTTGCTCGTCCTGAGTTTCGTGAAATTGCACCCTTCGCATTTTTCGATTTTAATTTAAACACAGTCGTAACTGGAAAGCCTTCTTTGGTTAGGTCTAGAATTCAGAACTATGATTTAAGGTTTGAGTACTATCCCGGTGAAGGACAATTGATGTCGTTCTCATTATTCTATAAAGATTTCAAAAATCCTATTGAAAATGTATATGAGTTTATTGGTAGTGATGCAACACAAGGCTATTCAAGTGATGCAAAAGCCAATAATTACGGATTTGAGTTGGAGGTAAGGAAAAACTTTGGTTTTGTAGACGAATGGGCAGATACCAAATGGATGAGAAACATGTCATTTACTTGCAACTATGCTTATATAGTTTCAAAAGTAGTTTTAGACGAATCAGTTTCGTTGAGTAAATTTGGTTCACGACCATTACAAGGTCAATCACCTTATATATTGAACACAAGTTTGCAATATTTTGAGCCAAAAACAGCTTTATCTGCAGCATTATTTGTGAATAGGGTAGGACGAAGAATTTCTTTTGTTAGGGCAAAGAATGGCGAGGTTCCAGATTTATGGGAGAACCCAAGAACGGTTGTTGATTTTTCTGTGTCAAAAAGAATTGTTAAAGGTTTAGAAGTTAAATTTTCTATCAATGATTTGTTAGCTCAAGATTTAGTTTTCTATCAAGATAATAACGATAATGGGAAATTGGATACATTCAATAAAGAGATGTTAGTGAATACAGGTGTATCAACTAGTCAGCAAAGATTAGAAATGGACAATGTGGTTTTTAGGTATAAAATGGGCTACAATGTTTCAATGAGCGTGAGCTATAAGTTTTAGATTGGCATTAAATTTCGCTTAATTTTTTTTATTAGAATTTACTTCTAAATAAATTGGAAAAAGGCCTTAATCACTTGTTGTTGAGGCCTTTTGCTTATGTAAATTTTGTAGTGCTTAACATTTTAGTAACCTTAAGTTAATTCTGAAACAACAAAGTACAGCTAGTTTTGGCATATCAATTTATAAAATTATATGAAAAAGTTTAACCTATTACTATTGGGTTGTTTAATTTCCTTGTTTTCGATGGCACAGAAAGCCAGGACAATTAGCGGTGCAATAACCGCTAATACTACATTTTTTAGCGATACCATTTATACCTTAGATGGTTATGTTTTTGTAAAAAATAATGCTACACTTACAATTCAACCTGGTACTATTATTAAAGGTAAATCGGGTAATAAGTCTACATTAATTATTACAAGAAATGGTAGTATCCAAGCCAATGGAACTTTGGCAAGACCAATTGTTTTTACCTCAGAGAAAGCAGCAGGTTTGCGTAACAAAGGCGATTGGGGTGGTGTTGTTATCCTTGGTAAAGCAATTATCAACAGACCTACAGATTGTACTACTTGTCCTGGTGCTTCAGTAGCATCAGGTGAAGCGGGTATTCAAAATGCTGTGGAAGGTGATTTAGATAATGCTGCTGGTGATGCCTTATATGGTGGAACTGACAACAACCACAGCTCGGGTTCATTTAAGTATGTTAGAATAGAATTTGCAGGAACAGTAATTACTCCTGGTAACGAAATCAATGGTTTAACCATGGGTGGTGTTGGTAGAGGAACAAACATGGATCACATTCAAGTTTCATTTGCTGATGATGATGGGTTTGAGTGGTTTGGTGGAAATGTAAATGCTAAATACTTAGTTTCGCATAGAAATGTGGATGATGATTTGGATACTGACTTTGGTTTCAGTGGTAAAATTCAGTTTGCTATCGTACAAAGAGATTCTGCCTTATTTGATATTGGTTCAGGCCCAACTACAAATGGTTTTGAGTCAGACAATGATGCAACAGGAACTGAAGCTACTCCATACACAGACGCAACATTTTCTAATGTAACTGTTGTTGGTCCTCTAGCCAATGGTGCAGCATTAGGTTATTCAAATTCATTTCAAAACGGAGCTCGTATCAGAAGAAATTCTCAAATAGGATTATTTAATTCAATCGTTATGGGTTTCCCTGATGGTTTATTTATTGATGGTGCAAGAAGTGTAAACAAGCATCAAAACGATACCTTATTATTCAAGAATAATATTTTAGCCGGAAATTTAAGAGCAATTAATGGAACAACAACTGGTGGTTCAAACGGACCCTTAACCAGAGCAAAGGTATTTGCAAGTGCAAATGATTCAATTTTCTCTGCTACAGGTGTATTGGCAAATCCATTTGCTTATACCAACCCTAATTTTACTCCTGCTGGTTCATCTGCTGCTTTAACAGGTGCATCTTTTACAGGAACAAAAATCTCAGATCCATTTTTTGAAAGTACTGCTTATAGAGGTGCAATGGGTGCTTCAGATTGGACTAAATGCTGGTGTAATTTTGATCCTCAAACTGCTGATTACTCAGTAGGTAATATCAATAACATGCCATTGGTTTATGATGCTGGAAAAGATTCAGCAATTTGCTCAGGAAGATCTTTAACTATTGGACAAACTTTAACAGGAAGCATGAAAGCATCTTGGACTCCTTCAACAGGGTTAAGTTCTGCTACTGCTGCAAGACCTTCTGCTAACCCAACTGCTACTACTAAATATTTTGTAACTGTTACTGATACTGTAACTGGTTGTTTTTTAACTGATAGTATTTTAGTAACCGTTAACCCAACACCTGCTGCAAATTTCACAGCTGCTAACGGTGCTGCTGGTTTGGTTAATTTTACAAATACTTCTACAAACGGAGTTACTTACTTATGGAATTTTGGTGAAGGAAATACTTCAACCAATGCAAGTCCTTCACATACTTATTTAGCCAATGGAGTTTACAATGTTACATTAACAGCTACCAATGGTACTTGTGTTAATACAACTAGCCGTCAGGTTAGTGTTACAGGTATAGCTTCACCGGTGAGAGCAATTACTGGCGATATTACAAGTAATACAACTTTCTACAATGATTCTATTTATTTAATCAATGGATATACTTACGTAAAAAATAATGCGGTATTAACTATACAGCCAGGTACTATCATCAAAGGTGGTGCAAACAAAGCTTGTTTAATTATTACTAGAAATGCTAGCATTATTGCTAATGGAACCAAAAATCAACCAATTGTATTTACTTCATCTAAAGCTGCTGGTACTCGTAACAAAGGCGATTGGGGTGGATTGGTAATTTTGGGTAAAGCTATTATCAACAGACCTACAGATTGTACAACTTGTCCTGGTGCTTCGGTAGCAGCAGGTGAAGCAGGTATACAAAATGCTGTAGAAGGCGATTTGGACAATGCAGCTGGTGATGCTTTGTATGGCGGTAACGACGACAACCACAGTTCTGGTTCTTTAAAATATGTACGTATTGAATATGCTGGTACCGTAATTACTCCAGGTAACGAAATCAATGGTTTAACCATGGGCGGTGTTGGTAAAGGTACTACCTTAGAATACATTCAAGTTTCATTTGCTGATGACGACGGTTTTGAGTGGTTTGGTGGTAATGTAAACGCTAAATACTTAGTTTCTCATAGAAATGTAGATGATGACTTGGATACTGACTTTGGTTACAGTGGTAAAATACAGTTTGCTATTGTACAACGCGACTCAGCATTGTTTGATATTGGTTCAGGCCCAACTACTAATGGTTTTGAATCTGATAACGATGCTACAGGAACAGAAGCTAAGCCATACACAGATGCTACTTTCTCAAATGTAACGGTTTTAGGTCCTTTGGCTAATGGTACTCCATTGTCTTATTCTAATTCTTTCCAAAACGGAGCTCGTATCAGAAGAAATTCTCAAATGAGTTTATTCAATTCAATCATCATGGGATTCCCTGACGGTGTATTTATTGATGGAGCTAGAAGTGTAAACAAGCATCAAAATGATACTTTGTTGTTTAAGAACAATATATTGGCTGGTAATTTAAGAGCCATCAACGGTACTAGTACAGGTGGATCGAATGGTGCTTTAACAAGAAGCAAAGTATTTGCCAATTCAAACGATTCAATAGCATCTGCATTTGGTGTATTGGTTGATCCATTTAATTATACCAATCCAGTATTTGCTCCTGCGCCTAGCTCACCTGCTTCAACTGGAGCTTCATTTGCAGGTTCAAAAATTTCTGATTCTTATTTTACTCCAACAAGTTTCCGAGGTGCTATGGGTTCAAACCCTGATAGTAACTGGACAAATTGCTGGTGTAATTTTAACCCACAATTAGAAACTTATGCATCTTCACCAATCAATAACCCTAGTGCAACTGCAAGTTTTACTGCACCTGCAACCTCAGCTACGTTAAAAGTTGATTTCTTAAATAGCTCTTCAAATGCTACCACTTACTTCTGGGATTTTGGTGTAGTTGGTAATGCTGATACTTCATCGGCTATGAACCCAAGCTTTACTTATCCTGCTAATGGTACTTATACAGTTACTTTAGTAGCTAAGAGCAGATGTGGAAATGCAACTACCAGCAAAACTGTTGTAATAAATGATTTAAGCATACTTCCAGTTGTAGATTTTACTTTTACTCAAAATACAACCACTGGTTCAAATGAATTTACTTTCACAAATACCACAGTTGAAAAAGGATTAACTATTAGCTACAAATGGTTTTTTGGCGATGGCGCGACAGCAGTTACAAAAAATGCAGTTCATAGCTATACAACAAAAGGTGATTACGTAGTATCTTTAGTTGCTGAGCATGTTTATGGTAAAGATTCAGTTACTAAAACTATCAAAGCTATTCCAACTTCAATTTCAGAAGTAAATGGTGCTTTTGCTAACTACGCTGTATATCCTAATCCTACTAGTGATTTAGTGAATGTTTCATTTACCTTAAATTCAAGTAATATGGTTTCAGTTCAATTGTTAGACATTACAGGTAAATTGGTAGTTGGAACCGAAGTTGCTAAATACAGTGTTGGTTCAAACCAAATTACTATAGGAACTACTGAATTGCCTCAAGGAGTTTATTTCGTAAGAATTAACTCTGGAGAATCAACAGTTAATACTCGCTTAGTAATTGTGAGATAATATTTTCATTTTAATATTAAAAAAAGGGCATTCCGCATGGGTTGCCCTTTTTTTATGCTATTTTTTTGAGTAGAGCGTTTTTTACAATTTTTTTTCATATTCAGCAATTTGTAGTATGTTTGATATATATAACATTACATGAAATCAATCATCTACACATTTTTATTTGGTGCTTGTTGCCTTATTTTGCTTCAGTCGTTCGATACAAAGAGCATCAACAAAAGGGCAGATGGCACCAATCCTGGTTTTACCGGATCGCCAGGCGATAGCTTAAAAAATTGCACTGTTTGTCATGGTGGCACCGCTACGCCAGTGATAGATTGGATTACCTCCGATATTCCAGCTGCTGGCTTTAAACCAGGTAATACTTATAAAATTACTGCCACCAATACTTCGCTTTCCCATAACCGTTTTGGGTTTTCAATTTCTCCACAAGCCATTGATGGCAGAATGCTTGGCACCTTAGTTGTGACAGATACAGGCAGAACGCAAATTAATGGCAATGGTAAGTATATTACCTACAAACCAGCTGGAGTACCAGGCCAAAACATGGCAGTATGGGAATTCAATTGGATTGCCCCAACAGACGGTACAAAGGAAGTGGTGTTCTATGGTGCTTTCAATTCAAACCAAGATGGCCATAAAGGAGGCGATTTAACCCAATTAAGTACCTTACGTGTATACCAAGAAGGCTTTACCAGTTTAAATGAGTTAAATATCGGTTTGAACCTATCCATTTACCCTAATCCTAGTTCAGATTATTTGAACCTTGAGTTGAATAAATTGGATGCAGGTGAAACAGTCATTAAATTATTTACGCTAAACGGCAAGGAAGTATTGAACCTCATGAGCAAAAATTTGCCAGCAGGTATCACCAAGGAGCAAATCAATATTTCACAAATTGAAAGCGGCATCTATTTGGTTCAAACCGTTTGCGGAAGCCAAACCAGCACGCAAAAGCTTGTTGTTTTTCACTAGTTGTATAAATAGATATAAGCATTTAAGGAAGTTGCAATGAGCAACCACAAGAAGTAGGGCAAAATCAATAAGGATTTGCTTTTACTTGCTGTATAATATGTAATCATAATGGCTGCTACGAGCAGCGTTAATGCTGTAATTATTGCCAACGAAATTGTTACTTGGTGGTAGTTAAAAAACATTGGATTCCAGCCAACATTCAGTATCCATTGCAAGGTAAAAAGTGCTACGAGCAATTTGTGGTTTTTCACCTTCGGCCATAAATAGGCCATGTAAACAGAAAAGCTAAGCATAATGAGGGTCCAAGCCGCCCCAAACACCCAACCTGGCGGCGTCCACTGAGCCTGATTTAAATTTTGATACCAGAAAGAAACAACACCATCGCTGGTGGCTAAACCGCCAAGGGCAAGCGCTGCGAAGTTTATCAGTAGAAACAGAAATAGTCTTATGGCCATAATAGGTGAGCGAAGTTGAAATAAGGTTATTCGAATGTAGCTTATTAAACTTACATGAATTGATTTTAATTCTTAATGTAAAAATCGATTTGTTTAAAGAATGGCTGTCCGACCCAAATGGGGTCGCATGTTTATAGGGTAATTTTTGTGCTATAAACATGTGACCCCGATGGGGTCAAATGTAAAAATCAG
>JBILJL010000125.1:0-6941 GCA_044377255.1 Bacteroidia bacterium | reverse complement strand
CTTCAATAGAAATAAGTACCTCCTCATTGAGCTCATTGATGTATAAACTCATTTCTTGTTTAAGTATAAACTTTTCATTTCCAATTCCAACCTTTATATTCCCTTTATTGGCATGCAAAAACATAAATTGCCCAGAAGTGGTTTGATCTAACTCTAGACATTCTCCCTTTTCCATTTGCAGGAGTTGCGAACTCACTTTGCCTTCTTTTGTAAGCATTACATTAAAGTCAATTCCTTTTCCTTTACATTGAATAGGCAGGTCGCCTTTAAAGTTTATTTCATCGCCAGGTAGCAACAATTGGTGCTTATTTGGGGTAATGGTTAACAAGGATGCGCCTTCTAAAAAAAGTAAATTCCTGTTAACCCCAGGCAAAATGCTGAAGCTAGAATGAAGTGTTGTTATTTTGGCTTTACTTAGGCGCAAATTAAAATTGAGCTTGCTATAATTTGCTTCAGGCGGAAGTATGAGTAACTGATTGGTTATACCCCCATCCCACTTTTTAAAAGTATAGTTAGATTTATCTAAAATAACTATCTTCATTAAGCTAAATTTAGGGTTGACTGAACCAAATATTTCAAAAAATCACCTAGAGTAACAGCTCCATGGCCTCGTATTTCTGGCACTATAATTTGTCCATAAAGTCCATAAACAATAACATAACACTTAGTTATTTTAACAATTAAATTATCAGCAAAGCATAGAGAACCCAATGAAATTATAAAAGGTTCCTTTAGTGAAATTGGTAGCTGAAAAACTTTGATTTGTTTAATTAACATATACTGCAAGTAAATAAATTTACCTCAGTTGTCAATCACAAAAATGAATAATTATCAACTTTTAAGTGAGGGGCACAAAATAACTAAATAAATAATTATTAGGTATTTAACCATAATTTAAAATCGGAAGCTTTGTCTCTACTAACTAAAACTTCCTCGGCTACTTGAGGATTTAAGTGAATTTTTAACTTGCCATTAAAATAAGTACTCACAGATTCAATGGCAGAAAGATTGGCCAAAAATTGCCGATTAAGGTGGAAAAATATTTTTGGGTCAAGCAAGTTTGAAAGCTCCTCAATTGAATGATCAACAATATACTTTTTACAGTCTTTAGAAACCAAGTAAACAACTTTATCGGCCGCCATAAAATAAGCCACATCGTTGCAGGCTATACTAATTAGTTTTGAACCTAATTTAACCAAAAATCTCTGTTTATATTGAGCTGTTATATTTGGCTGCATGGCTTGCAACAATAAATTCAAATCAAAGGAGCTTGATTTGAATTTTAATGAACTAAACTTTTCCAAAGCTTGCTTTAATTGTTTTGGGTCGATGGGTTTTAGCAAATAATCAATGCTATTTACCTTAAAAGCCTTGAGGGCAAACTCATCATAAGCGGTAGTAAAAATGATAGGGCAATCCACTTTTATTTGGTTAAAAATCTCAAAACTCTGTCCATCGGCCAACTCAATATCCATGAGCGCTAAATCAATGTTGCCAATAGATTGAAATAGTTGAACTGCACTACTAATGCTGTCGGCATGACCCAAAATTTCAATGCTTGAATCAATTTCTAAAACCAATTTATGAAGCCTTTTATAAGCAGGCAATTCATCTTCAATGATGATAATTTTCATATATTCCCTATTAAATCAGTGGTACACATACTTCAAATTTTTCAGCGGTTTTGGTGATGACAACTTCCTTATCATTGAAAAAATGATACCTGCTTTTGATATTACTTAATCCAATTCCATTGCTAGTGGCTAGTTGCAATTTAGGTTGAAGGTTATTGCATACACAAAGACTATCCTCTTTCGCCTCAATATTAATATGCAAAGGCCTTTCGGCACTAATTACGTTGTGCTTAATGGCATTTTCTAACAATATTTGCAAAGTAAGTGTGATGATATTTTTATGTAAAAATTTAGGATCAACATTAACTGTTACTTTTAAATTTTCACCAAATCTGATTTGGTTCAGGAATACATAACTCTTCATAAAATCTAACTCCTCTCCTAGACTAACAATTTCCTTTTCATTTTGTGAAAGTAGGTACCTATAAACGCTTGCTAACTGTTGTACAAATTCTGTAGCCACTTTGGGTTCCTCTTCTATTAAACTGCTAAGTGTATTAAGTGCATTGAACAAAAAATGAGGATTTACTTGGCTTTTCAAACTTTCGAATTCGGCAGTGATAGTGGTTCTTTTAAGGGCTTCTCGCTCGGTTACTGATTTACGCCAATGATTAAAAAATTCGAGGGCAACAAAAACGGCATTGATAAAAAGAGTTATTGAAACCGATAAAATTAATAGAACAATAGTCTCCTTTGCACCAAGATTGCAAGAGTGATGAAGGATAATTGGATAAAAGATGATGTTGAAAAAATAATTAATTAAAATGGGCCAAGCCGTTGCAATAAAAACCGTTAATAAAATTTTTCTTTTAGCTTGTGTTTCCCAATTCCATTTGTTGTATGGAGAAAACTCTATGAGGGCAATATTGCCATTCCAAATAGTAGAAATATACAAAAAATGCCAAAGAAACATGCGCCAATAATCTTCTCCAAAGAGGTCGAGCGGCGGCTTTGCCATAATACCTTCACTTTCTGATAAAGCAAAAAGCATAGATAACGATGCAATGAGCACGTGCCTGATGACTAAATCTCTTCGATCAAATAATTTGGTCATAATCTATTTCTTTGAGTAAAGGTAAACTAAAAATAAATACGATAAAAAGGAACTGGAAATAAGCCTATTTGATAATTGGTATCAACTTGTCCGGTTTTAGGATTGAAAGTTTGGTTCAAAACGTTTTGTGTATTGAAAACATTTTGAATGTCTAGGGCAAACTCTTGGGCAAACTTTTTACTGTTCTTTTTGTAGCTAATTTTAATATCCGTTCTAAAATAATCTTGTTGTCTATCTTTATATGCGTTATTATAATCAAAAACTTCTTCGCCATTGGCTTGTGATGCCTGTTCATTTATTGGAATAAACCTTCTACCGCCACTATAATTTATCTTTAAATTTAAGGCAAAAACATTGTTTTTGTTGGCACCCACTTTCCATTCCTTGCCAGCCAAAGCGTTTAAAACAAAGTTGCCATTAAATGCAGTATTGCGCCATACCATATCACTTCCTTGATACTTACTTTGGTAGAATGAACCTGTTGCCAAATAATAAAAACCTTTGTTAAAGAAGCGCTCTAAAGTTATCTCCATACCATAGTTATATCCTTTGCCTTTGTTTACTAAACTATCTTCATAGATTGGAATAAAATCTGCACCAAAGTTTACCGTAGAAAAATAAGATGAGTTAACGGTAACGGGTAATTTGGACAATGCTTGGTAATAGGTTTCAACTTTAATTCTAGTATTTTCTGTAATCATTAAATCATAGCCCAAAACAAAATGGTGAGCCTGACTCATGCCCAAATTTTTATTGGTTTCTGTATAAACCCTATTTGGCGTATCAACCAAAGTTTGGGTAAAATAAGTTAATAAGGGCTGTGCCTGACCATGTTTACCATAACCTAAGCTGATGGCTTGTTTAGGATTAATTTGGTAACGAATACTTGCTCTAGGATCAACTGTATAAGTGTTATTAAGTAAAATAGAACTAAAATGAACACCTCCGTTTAAGGTCAAATATTCTGTAACCCTGTAGTTATAATTAACATACATTTGGGTAAGCATGGTTGATTTTTTAAAGTCTAATCGTTGGTAATATTTATTGATTTCTGTTACCCAAATACTGTCATTCATATTTCCACCTAACCTACTTTCTATGAACCCAATTTTTAGGGCATGTTGGGCATTGAATTTTTGGTTATAATAAGTATGTAAACTGATGCGATTATTATCGGTGTACCTATTGATATAATAGAATTTATTGAGGCTATAATCCAGTGTATCCACTCTGGCATTGTTGGATTCTCCAGAGGCAGTTAGCACAGATTTTATATACGCTTTTTTGCCTAGCATAATAGAATGACTCATACCAACCACACCCATTTTACTTGAATAATCAACATCTAAAGGGAAGCTCATTTTATTCAATTCCTCTGAAGTTTTCTTGCTATCTAATAATTGAGTTGAACTGCTGCCACCCATACCAAATACAGTAACTGCTCCAATTTTTGTTTGAGGGAAATTAAATTTAAAAGATAAATCTTGGTAAGCAGGAATGCCCGATGCGCCAAATTTAATGCCCAATGCATCAAAAATACTCAAGGTAGAATACCTATAACTAGCAATATAGGATGAACCCTTCTTTTTATTGATTGGCCCTTCGGCTAAAAGCTCTAAACCACTGAATCCAATTTGACCAATGAACTCTCTTTTTTCGTTGTTGCCTGAGCGCATTTTTAAATCGAATACACCAGAGTTGGCATTGCCATATTCTGCAGGAAATGCACCTGTCATAAAATCTGAGTTGCCTAAAACATTGTTGTTTAAAATACTTACCGGACCACCATTTGCACCTTGACTGCTAAAGTGATTGGGATTGGGAATATCGGCACCCTCAAAACGCCACAATAAACCCATTGGCGAGTTACCACGGATAACAATATCATTGCGTTGGTCATTACCACCACCAGCCACACCAGCAAAGCTAGAAGCCATTCTACTGGGATCACCAAAACCACCGGCATAACGTTGTGTTTGGTCAATGGTAAAAGAGCGACCACTTACCAAAATGAGTTGATTGTTAGCTTGCGCTTTATTGCTTTGCGCGCTAATCACAACCTCGTTTGCTTTCATTACCTTTTCTAGTAATTCAATATTGAGCACTACCTCTTTGGCCGAATTAACAATCACATCTGAAAGCACGCGGTCTTCATACCCTATGTATGAAACCTTAATGGTTTTGCGACCAAGGTTTACCTTTTCAATTTTAAATTTTCCATTTTCATCGGTACTTGCACCCCAGGTTTTATTGTCGTTGATAACCATAACAGTTGCTCCAATAAGAGGTTGCTTGGTGTCTCTGTCGGTAACAACTCCGCGTACCACTTGCGTAAAATCTTGGGCTTGACCCAAAAAGCTAATTAAAAATAAAAAGCTACTGAATAAAATTCGTTTCATATGGTTGTAAATTTATGAAACAAAGATGGCTTTGAAAAGTTGGCCTATAAATTGACGTCCGACGAAATGACTTATTTTTTAGTTGAAGCGAATATTTTTAAATATGAATTCCGATTTCTGAAGTAAATTGCAGGACAATTACAATAGCAGAAAATGGAAAAAAGTGATATTATAAAAGCTTTAAGCACCGTTCAAGAGCCAGATTTAAAGAAGGATTTGGTGTTTTTAAAGATGATCCAAGACATTGAAATAAATGGTAATGAGGTGAGTTTTAAAGTGGTGCTTACCACGCCTGCTTGCCCTATGAAGGATAAAATTGAAAAGGATTGTGTAGCTGCTATTCATAACTTGGTATCGGATCAAGCTATTGTAAAATTAGAATTTACTGCCAATGTTACCTCCAATAGGAGCGATAAATTAACCTTACCTCATGTAAAAAATATTATTGCCATTGCCAGTGGAAAGGGTGGAGTAGGCAAATCTAGTGTGGCGAGCAATTTGGCCATAGCCTTGTCTTTAAAAGGGGCAAAAGTGGGCTTATTAGATGCCGATATTCATGGTCCTTCTGTACCCATGATGTTTGGTGTAATGAACGAGCAGCCCATGATGCGCCATGTGGATGGCAAGGAATTGATGGTGCCCATTGAGAAATTTGGCATAAAATTGCTTTCTATAGGCTTTTTAATTAAGCCTGAGCAAGCTGTGGTTTGGCGTGGACCAATGGTTTCATCTGCCCTCCGTCAGTTTGTAAACGATACAGATTGGGGCGAATTGGATTACCTTATTTTGGATTTACCTCCTGGAACAGGTGATGTGCATTTAACCATGATACAAGTGGTTCCGTTAACGGGCGTTGTGATGGTTACAACACCACAGGCCATTGCATTGGCAGATGCTTATAAAGCAGCAACTATGTTTGGCATGACAGGTGTAAAAGTACCTATTTTGGGTATAGTAGAGAACATGGCTTATTTTACTCCGGCCGAACTGCCAGATAACAAATACCACATTTTTGGGCAAGGAGGTGGCAAAACCATGTCGAATGAATTGCAAGTTCCTTTCTTGGGTGAAGTGCCAATTTTTATGGGCATTAGAGAAGGGGGCGACCAAGGCACACCGGGCGCGGCGTTAGAAGGCTCACCTGTGCAAAAAGTATTTTTCCAAATTGCAGAGAAAGTTGCCCAACAAATTGCACTCATAAATGCACAACCCCGAGAAGTTGTTGGTCAGTAGCTTTAAAATAAACTAACTAAACAACATTGAATTATTGTATTGAATAAGATTTCCTTATTTTCGAAGATAGATGTACGAAGAATTAAAAGCAAAAATTGAAATAGCATTGAATGGCATGCGTCCGTTTTTACAAGCCGATGGCGGTGATGTAGAATTGGTAGAGGTAACAGACGAAATGGAAGTAAAGCTTCGCTTGGTGGGTAATTGCAGCAATTGCAGCATGAGTTCTATGACCATGAAAGCCGGTATTGAAAGCGGCATTAAAAATGCATTGCCAGAGATAACTAAAGTATCTGCTATCTGAGTTTCAGCTTACCAAAAGCCAACAAATTTTCTGATAGATTGATGGCTTTTTATGCCCAAACTTTTGTGCCTTCGGTACAATTGGTGCAAATATCAATCTCTTTTCTTGAACGCAATATGGCCGATCTAAAGCCATTGTATGCTGCACCATGCCAAACCTTTTCAAAGGAATCTATGCTCACATCTCCAAATCTATGGGTAGCATCCTTATCAAAGCAACAAGGTACCACTAAACCATCCCAAGTAATTACACTTCCGCGCCACAAACGCCAACATTGGTTCAGCAATTCATTTTTTATTTCGTAGCCCTTCTCCGTT
>JBILJL010000124.1:0-6944 GCA_044377255.1 Bacteroidia bacterium | reverse complement strand
TTGAATGCGGATGGCTCTGTTTACCACCTCAATTTGTTGCCTGAAGATGTGGCAGATACGGTTATTTTAGTCGGTGATCCTGAGCGAGTTTCGCATGTTTCTGCCTACTTTGATTCGATAGAAATTCGAAAGCAAAAACGCGAATTTATTACCCATACTGGGCGAATAGGTTCAAACCGAATTAGTGTAATTTCTACGGGAATTGGAACTGATAATATAGACATAGTTTTGAACGAATTGGATGTTTTATCGAATGTAAATATGGCCACAAGAGAAATTAAATCCAGTAAACGCGATTTAAGTTTGATTAGGATAGGTACAAGTGGAGCCTTACAAGATGATATAGCTGTGGATAGCATGCTCATATCAACGCACGGCATGGGTTTGGATCACTTATTGTGGTATTATGATGTGGAGCCTGATATGGATTTAACCCATTTAAAAAATGCTTTGGGTTTAGATTTTTTGAAGCCCTATTTGTTTAATGCCAGTAGTGAGTTATTGGCAAAATTTGATCACAAAAGCCTCAAAGGAATAACGGCAACCTGTAGTGGTTTTTACGCACCGCAAGGAAGGTATTTAAGAGCAGGAATTAAGTCGGCGCACTTAGTAAAAAGTTTATCCAATCTTAGGATAAATGGGTTGCGAGTAACAAACTTTGAGATGGAAACTGCCGCAATATTTGGATTAAGTAAATTGTTTGGGTTCAAGGCAATTGCCGTTAACGCCATAGTTGCCAACAGAATTAACCAAAAATTTAGCCCCGATACGCAAGCCGCCATCGATAAAACTATTCAGTATACCTTAAACAGTTTATTTTAAAAGTTAGGAGGTATGAGGTATGAGTGAAGAATTAAAAATTAAGAGTGATCCATTCGACAAGCTCAGGATGACGAAAAAATTCATAATTCATACTTCACCCGATGCATCGGGATCATACTTAATACAATATAAATCATAACTCTTAATTCTTAACTCTTACCTAAAAACTCATAACCAATAACTCATAACCAATAACTCATAACCAATAACTCACAACCATGCCAACTACCCAAGACTTATATTACCAAATCTCCTTAAAGCTTATACCAGGAATTGGAGATGTATTGATTAAAAACCTCATTAGTTATTGTGGAGGTGTGGAAGCTGTTTTTAAGGAACGAAAATCCAAACTTTTAAAAATCCCAGGAATAGGGGATGTTCTGGCCAATAACATTGCTAATTTCAGTAATTTTGATTTAGCGGAAAAGGAGATGATTTTTATAGAGAAGCACCAAATTAAAACTTATTTTTATTTGGATGAAGCCTACCCATATCGATTAAGAGATTTGCAAGATGCACCTACTTTGTTATTTGGTTTAGGTAATTTCGATTTGAACCCAACAAGGCTGATAGGTATAGTAGGTACAAGAAAAGCCAGCGAATATGGAAGGGCATTTACTCAACAATTGGTTCAAGATTTAAAGGAACACAACATTGAAGTAATTAGTGGTTTGGCAATGGGCATAGATGGCATAGCTCACAAAGCATGTATTGAGCACCAGATTTCAAATATTGGTGTTTTGGCGCATGGATTGGATAGGATTTATCCCAGTCAACACCAGCAATTGGCAAAGAAAATGTTGTTGTGTGGTGGCTTGTTAACTGAATTCATAAGCGGCACTAATCCAGATAGAGAAAACTTTCCAAAGCGAAATAGAATTGTTGCAGGAATGAGTGATGTTTTGGTAGTGCCAGAAACAGCTATCAAAGGCGGGGCAAGAATTACGGCAGAAATTGCGCATTCGTATAATAGAGACATTATGGTTTTGCCCGGCAGGGTTAGCGATTATTATTCGTTGGGCTGTAATTACCTGATAAGGGATCACAAAGCATCAATGATTACTTGTGCAGATGATTTGATACAATTAATGGGTTGGAAAAAAAGTAAGAAGCAAATACCTAAGCCTGATTTATTTAGTTTACTGAGCAAGGAAGAAAATACCTTGATTGACTATATTAGGAACAAGGGAAAATGTAATATTGATTTGATGGCGTTTGAACTCAATACCGATCCTGGGACATTGGCATTAAGGCTGTTAGAACTTGAGTTTGGCGGTTATGTGCGGCCCTTACCTGGGAAAAGTTATGAATTGGTTTAGGATGAATGAAAATTCCACAATATGTTGCGAGTTTTAACCATCTTTGTACCTAAATACAAAAAAGATTATGCGTAATATCCTGCTTAAGATTTGTTTAGTTTCAGTAATATTTATTTGGTTCGAACCGAACTTAAACGCTAAAGATAAGAAGCCCAAGAAACCAACAAAAGTGGTTTTTTTGATTGGAGATGGAATGGGTTTGGCGCAAATTACAGGTGCAATGGCGGGGTATAGTGGTCAAAATGCCTTTGAAAGATTTCCGGTAATTGGATTAAGTAAAACAGCTTCTGCAGATAATTATGTAACCGATAGTGGGGCAGGAGCAACCGTATTTTCAATAGGCAAGAAGACCAATAATGGTGCAATTGGAGTGGATAGTTTAGGCAAAGAATCAATGGGTTTGTTTGAGCGTTTAAAGGAGCAAGAATGGGGAACCGCAGTTGTTGTTACTTCCTCTATTACGCATGCCACACCAGCAGCTTTTTATGCGCATGTTGCCTCAAGGAAATCGCAAGAGGAAATAGCAGAATTTATGATTCGAAAAAATTGTGATATAGCTATAGGTGGGGGTAAAAAGTTTTTTATACAAAGGAAAGACAAGCGTAATTTATTTACGGAGCTAAATGAGATGGGTTATACAATAGCAGTTGATACCAATTTAATTGAAATAGATGCCAAAAGACTTATTTATACTGTTGCGGATGATGAGGTAAAGACCATGCAAGCAGGTAGAGGAGATTATCTTTTAAGGGCAACTCAAATGGCTCAGAAAAACTTGAATAAGTACTTTGAAAAAAGCTTTGTGATGGTGGAAGGTTCTCAGATAGATTGGGGCGGACATGAAAATAATTTTGATTACATGAAAGCAGAGTTATTAGACTTTAACAATGTTTTAAATGCGGTATTAGATGCAGCAACAAAGGACGGAAATACCCTTGTAATTGTTACTGCCGATCATGAAACAGGTGGACTCTCTTTACTAGAAAACAAAGAAAATAAGGCAAGTTTTATCCCAAATTATGCAAGTAGAAATCACAGTGGTATTATGGTTCCTGTATTTGCTTTTGGTCCGGGAGCTGCAGAATTTGCTGGCATTTACGAGAACACAGCCATCTATTATAAATTATTAAAACTATTGAACCTACATGGAAATACTAAAGCCTCAAAATAATTGGATAATCATACTGGTATTAATTGGTTTGGCTTTGGTAATGGTTTATTGGGTATTACCTCGTTTGTTTAAAAGTTATTCAACAGAGAAGGGAATAAAGCTTGCCTTGATTTATGGCATGATGGCCTATTTAAGCTACGATTTTTACCTGAAGGAAAAGTATTATTATATAGCATTTTTTGCAATAGGTGCGGCATTATATACCTACCTAATTGTTATAGCCAAGAAAAAATAGCGATTATTTTTTGCAAAGGTTTAGTAGGTCTCTAAACTCTCCTTTGAATACGTTAAAATCAACATGACCTTGAATGCCTTTTACTTTGCCATCTTCGTTGTGTTGCCAAAACTCCCATTTCTTTGTTAGCCTATTTAGGTCGTCTGTTGCATAATGGGCGATCCACAAAGGATATTTTTCGAATTCTTTGCCACTAAAATAATGTTTATAGAAAGAGTAGCTGGTATATAATATTGGTGTAACACCATAATGTTTTTCTGCAAGGACCAACCAGCGTTTTACACTTTTTTGCATGCGAGCAGGAGGGGTACTACCTCTCATTTCAACATCCAAAACAGGAGGAAGGTCTTCTTTTTCTAATTTCACCATACCTTTAAACAAGTTAAATTGTTCATCGGCGGTAAGGTGTGGACGAAAGAAATGGTAGGCACCCCTGAGCATATTGCTTTCTTTGGCGTTTCTCCAATTTTCGTAAAACCGATTGTCTCTTAGGGTTCTGCCCTCCGTAGCTTTTATAAATGCAAATTTGATGTCAACGTCATTAGATGTGTGGGCAACCACTGATTCCCAATTAATTTTTCCTTGATAGCGAGATACGTCTATACCATGCACTTCATAATCTGGTGGGAGCCAGATACCAAAACCTGGGAAGCCAACTTTACTAGTTTTTTTGCTAGCACGGCTAGTGGCATCAAAAGGCGGATAGCTAACAAACACAAAGGTAACTAGGGTTACGATTGCAATTGTTATTCCACCCATTAATACTTTTTTTCTTCTCATTTTTAGCTCGATTATATTTTACAAAGTTAACTTAATTATAAAAAAAGTTAATAAATTATAAATCGTGATTGTGCAAATCTATGTTGATTGTGCTGATTCTTAGACGACTTTAAAATTTTTCTTTCCAAATAAAAACGAAAAAGAATAAAAATTATGATATTGAATAAAATATTTTTTTCAAAAAATTAAATGTTTATGTTTGCAGCCCTTTAAAATAGTCCTCGGGCAAGCTTTGGGTGACGTTCCTTTGGCAGGCTCAGGGTGACGCTTTTGGATAAAGGTTATTTGTGAGGTTGGGCAGATCGAAACTGCATTAAAAAATTCGAACATGGCGGGGTAGCTCAGTTGGTTAGAGTCCCGACGAGGAAGTCGGGATAAACTCCGGATTCATATCCGCCTCACGCGGAGGGCAGATCGAAACTGCATCAAAAAATTCGAACATGGCGGGGTAGCTCAGTTGGTTAGAGCGTAGGATTCATAACCCTAAGGTGGGCAGTTCGATCCTGCTCCCCGCTACTAAAAAAAAACAGCTTCACAAATTGTGAGGCTTTTTTATTTTAATAGGGTTACTTTATCTTAAAAGTGTTACTGTTCCGTTGAGGTTGTATTCTCGGCCAGAGTAGGATGTTGCATTTAGCACGTAGAAGTAAACGCCTATGGCGCAAGGTTCACCTTTGTAGGTGCCATTCCAATTGCTTTCTAGGGTGTTGTTTTCATAAACCAATCCTCCCCATCTGTTATAGATTAGGATATTATAGTTATTTATATTAAGGCTAACAGGAGAAAAATAATCATTTACACTATCACCATTGGGAGTAAACACATTTGGGACGATTAATGTGTCTGCACCTTGAATAGGAATACTAAGGGTTATGGTATCGAAACAACCTTCATTTTCAACAATGAGTATAACCTCATAGTTATTCATTTTTGTGAAAGTGAAAACTGGATTTTGGTTATTGGAATTGCCCACGGGTGGATTGCCAAATATCCAATCGTATGATACTGCATTTTTGCCAGTAAAGGTAAACTGTACTGGTTCATTTACTCTTCCAATACTTGGGCTTGTTTTAAAAGCGGCAACAGGTAATTCATTAACGGTCACAATCTTTTTGGATGAATCAATGCAAGAGCCTTTGCCAATGTTGTATTGAATGGTAAAATTACCAGCCACTTTTGGGTCAAACAGATTACCTGAAACATGCGCTCCAGAAAATATACCACTTGGGTCGCTGGCAATGAGCAACTCACTTTGATCACCCACACAAAAAACAGTATCGTTCATTGTAAATTTTGGGTCTGGTTTTGGGTCAACAATAATGGTTTGATTAGAGGAATCGCTACATCCATTGACCGTAATAACGTATTTGATGATGTATGAGCCAGCCGTTTTTGGATCAAAACTAGTTGCATTAATAAGGCTATTACCAGAGAAAATTCCACCTGTAGTTGTTGGGTTTAAATTAATCAGTTTTGAACCCTCACATACTTTTGTTTCAGTTGGTGTAAAGGCTGGATTTGGTAGTGGTTTAACAGTTACAGATTGCTCATTTGAATCTATGCATCCTCCACTACTGATGACATATTTTATAGGAAAAACACCACTAGTAGCAGGGGTAAATTGATTACCAGTTACCTGTGTTCCAGTAAACACACCACCTGATTGAACAGGTGTTAAAGTCATAGGAAGTGACCCTAAACAGATGCTTGAATTGGGCAATAAAAAATTGGGATTGGGTTCAGGAGTTACAACAATTGTTTGTGTTGAAGAATCTTTGCAACCACCAGTTCCTATTACATATTTTATGGGAAAATTTCCACTGGTTGTTGGGTTAAATTGATTGCCACTTAATAGCACACTGCCCGTAAAAATACCTCCTGTTGTTTGGGGTGTTAATGTGATAGGAGGGGCACCTGGACAAATTATAGAACTAGTAAATGTGAAGTTTGGATTAGGTGCTGGTGTAATGGTTAGCTTTAAAGAATCGTAGTAAAGTCCACACAAAGTTTGTTGTTGAATGCGTAAATAAACTATTCCTTGTTCTGTTGTTGCTGGAGTGTATCCAGAGCTGAGTGAGTTGGTATTACTGAATGTGCCAGCGCCAGAGCTTGTCCATAACAAAGTGCCAGTTGCGTTGCTGCTTGCTTTTAAAGGCACTAAATTTCGGTTACAAATACTGGTATCGTTTCCAGCAAATAAGGTTGTTGTGGAAGCACTAACAGGAATAATAACAGAGTCTTTTGCTGCCGAACAATTGAACCTTAAGGCAAAATAAAGAACAATATTGGTAGCAGGTAAATTGGGTTTGATATTGAACTTCGGATTAAGAATGGTGGAGTCTGTAAAGCTTCCTTGTGTGGTATCTTTCATACGCCATACAAAACAATTCGTACCACTTACCATGGCATTTAATTGTACTTGTGAGCCACTGCAAAATGGTCCGGTAACTGTGCCCGCATCAAAGGTGATTGGAGTAATGGGAACTGCACAACCATAGTTAACATAGGTATCGGCGCCATTAAAGGCAAAATTTACCGTGCCACCATCTTCTGCACCATTGGTTAAATCTTGTTTGAGTAATTGGTTTTTTTGGTAAGTAACTGTATCGCTACAAAG
>JBILJL010000123.1:0-6979 GCA_044377255.1 Bacteroidia bacterium | reverse complement strand
GGAATAAATTCTTTTCCAAAGTCTGTATGATGTGGGTTTTCATCAAACATTCTCTTTAAGGTTTCTCGGTTAAAAATATATATACCCATTGAAGCCATATATTCTTTGCCTTGAGCCTTTTGCTCAGGCTCTACATTTGATATCCAGTTCTCCAATTCATTTGGGTGTGGCTTTTCAACAAAACGGTCGATAAAACCATCGTTGTTTACCTTTAAAATACCAAAACCTGGCGCATCATTTTTATCAACTGGCAATGTTGCCACACTTATTTCGGCACCACTATCTACGTGCTTGTTTACAAACTCACGAAGGTCCATTTGGTATAACTGATCACCACTTAAAATAAGAATATAATCATGGTCGTGACCTTCCAAATGAGGGAAAGTTTGTTTCACCGCATCGGCGGTACCTTGAAACCACTTTTCGCTACCTGGTCTTTGTTCTGCGGCAATAATATCTACAAACGCATAACTAAAATGATCGAAATGGTAAGTGTTCTTTATGTGTGCGTTTAACGAACGTGAATTGTATTGGGTCAAAACAAAAATTCGTTTTATCCCTGAGTGCAAACAATTGGAAATTGGAATATCTATTAATCTATATTTCCCTGCAATAGGAACTGCAGGTTTACTTCTGATAGAGGTTAAAGGATATAACCTTGAACCTGCACCGCCTCCTAATATAAGGCATATAATTTTAATGGTTTTTTGCATACACTAACTTTTATAAATTTCAATATAATTATTAACTGCCTTTGTCCATGAAAAATCTAACTTAACGGCTAATTCTCTTACCTGATCAAATTTATCGGAATCTACATACAAATCAAAAGCCCTGTATAAACTTGTAACCAAATCATAGGCTTCTGGCGCATTGAATCGAATGCCATAGCCCTCCAAATCGCCAAAATCAACTACAGTATCTTTTAAACCTCCTACCGCTCTTACAATTGGAATAGTGCCATACCTCAGCGCATACATTTGGTTCAAACCGCAAGGCTCTGCCAATGATGGCATTATTAAAAAATCTGCTGCTGCATAAAGTCTATGAGCCAACTCCTCGTTGTATCCAATATAATTGGCAACATTAGAAGGATGGTAACTGCTCAACCGCCTAATAGCATCTTCAATTTGGTTTGCGCCTGAACCCAAAACGTAAAAATTCATTTGTTGGTTACCTGCTAAAAAATCATGAATTCCTTGATAAACCAACTCACCTCCCTTTTCTGTGTTTAACCGGCCAATAAATATGGTTAAGGGTAAATTGGGATCAAGACCAACAGATTTACAAATTGCTTCTTTGTTCTTTTGTTTAAAAGAAGCCCAATCATTTTTTAAAAGATGTATTAAATAGCTATCTGTTTTAGGATTCCAAACCTCCGTATCTATACCATTTACAATACCTTTACATTTGAACCCATACTCGTTGTATAGCCAATTATACGCGTTATCTTGGTATTTCAATTCATCTAAATAACCAGCACTCACGGTAGTTACTCTATTGCTGCATTTAATGCCAGTAGCCAATGGGTTTATGGTTTGATCCCACTCTAATAACCCAACAGTTTCTTTGGGGAAATGAGGAAAATAACTCAATAAATATATTGGAAATGCCCCAGAGTATAATCCATTGTGAATGGTAAAAACTGTTTTGATGCCTACCAAATTTCCATAGTCATAACAGTTATTAATCATGAAAGAAATTAGGCCTGTATGGTAATCATGGCAATGAATTATTTCTGGTTTTTGAGCCCAATTATTCATCCAATTTATGGCAGCTTGTTGAAAAAATAGGAATCTTATAGGATCATCATCATAACCATAAATATTGTCTCTAAACAACAAATTTGGAATATCTACCAAATATACATCAAAGCCTAAATGAACGTCTAAATATCTATGAATTTTATACTCCACATAAAAATTCTCATTGGTGCAAATACCCTGGTGAATAGCTTCTGAAGGGTGGGTAGCATTCCATTTTTGATTATACTTTGGCAGTATTACACAAGTGCTAATTCCTGCAATATTTAAATACTTTGGCAGTGCACCTACCACATCACCTAAGCCACCAACTTTTGCAATTGGAAAACACTCTGCCGATAAATGAACTGCTTGGTACATAAATTAAATCGTTGAACTGCAATTTATAAAATTTAATGGCAATAAATTGAATAAAGCACAATATTTATTTTGAACCAAAGGCCCAATGGAGAAAATAGGGCAATACTATGCCGTAAGTTTCTAAGGTATGCCTACCTCCTATCATTTCATTGTAGGATAAATCTTCCCCTCTAATATAGCCTATTGCTTCCAACTCTTTTATCAAATCCAAGGTATCGTCTATACTATCTATTATTCCATTATTATTCCTGTCTGAAGTTTCATCTAAAGTTCCACAAGCAAACCATATTTTAAATTGAGGTTTATTTGCAGTTTCCCGCACTAATTGATGAATGATTCTATCCGCATCGGTGTAGTTGTCTTTCAGGTCTTTTCTGCGCCACCAAAAAGAGCCACTACAAGCAAACACTTTGCTGAACGCTGTAGGATTATTCCAAGCAATATCAAATGCAGACAATGCTCCGAGGCTAAACCCACCGATCACTTTTTCTTCAAAATGCTTGATTTTTAATCTCTGCATTAACTCAGGAATCATTATTTTCACCACAAAATCACCATAAGCAGCGGCCAAACTTCCCCTACCTTTAAAATCTGGAATGCCAGAAACACCGTAGGTTTGCAGTCGATCATAAGCGTGAGGGGCAAACAACACAAATGGCTTACATACTTTTTTACGCCAAACCTCATGCAAGATCAAATCCATGTTCATACCAGCCATATCTTGACCATCATTTAGCACCAATAAAGGGTAATTATGGCTTGGATCAAACCCAAATGGAAGAATAACATCCACCAAAACATCTTGTTGAATGGTATCCCAATAAATTTTTCTACGGCGAACTACTGGATTACTTTTGAGCATTAGCGCAATGTTAGTACCTTTTGCCTAATTCCTCAAAAATTGATTTTACACAAATATGGAAAAAGAAAAAAAAATTATATATTTAAAAATAATTTGAAACATAAAACATGCATTTGATGATTCAATAAATGCAAAAAAAAACCTCATTGAAACTTAGAAAATATAAACTGCTAAAACAAAAAACCATGAAAAAAATCGGAATCTTGTTTGGACAAGAAAACACCTTCCCTCAGGCATTTGTAAACGAAATAAATAGCAGAGGTGAAAAAGACATTGTAGCTGAATTTGTAAAAATGGACAAGTTGAGTCAAGCCTCAGATTCTGGTTATGCGGTGATATTCGATAGAATTAGTCAGGATGTACCTTTTTACAAAGCCTACCTTAAAAACGCAGCCTTAATGGGTGCAACCATTATCAATAATCCTTTTTGGTGGAGTGCCGATGAAAAGTTTTTTAACAATTGTTTGGCCATTAAATTAGGTGTACCTGTTCCTAAAACTTACTTATTGCCTTCGCATGTTCGCCCAGATGATACCAGCGAAAACTCATTTAGGAATTTAGCCATGCCTATGGATTGGGAAACAATGTTCAATGAAATTGGCTTTCCAGCTTATATGAAACCTCATTCTGGTGGTGGATGGAAAAGTGTTTACAAGGTTAAAAGCATAGAAGATTTTTACGAAAAACACGCTGAAACCGGCCAGTTGGTAATGCTTTTGCAAGAAGAAATTATCTTTGATGAATACTTTAGGTGCTATTGCATTGGGGGCAAATATGTAAAAATAATGCAGTATGAACCAAGAAATGAACCCCATTTGCGTTATGTGGTAGATACGCCTGTTTCGAGCCAAGCTTTATTAAATACCGTTGAAGAATATACCCTAACTCTTTGTCGCGCGCTTGGCTATGATTTCAATACGGTAGAATTTGCAGTTAGAGATGGTATTCCTTATGCCATTGATTTTTGCAATCCTGCTCCAGATGCAGATGTGCATTCTGTAGGACAAGAAAATTTTGATTGGGTAGTTAAAACCGCTGCAGATTTTGCTATTGAAAAGGCAAAAAGTCATGTTGTGGGAGGAAACAATCAAACTTGGGGAGGCTTTATCCGTGAATCGGCAGCTGGCAATGCTGCGCCTGAAAAAAAAGCGACCGCAACTAAAGCAGTAGCCACCAAAGTTGGCAAGAAGGCAGCGGCAAAAAAAGCTCCTCAAAAAGGAACTGGTAAATAATATTTTAATAATTAAACGTCAATTTTGGATCAAACAGAATTGGCTTTTTACTTAACCCATAAAGCTGATGCATGCTAGTAAATTTACTTTAGGAATAGAGGAAGAATACATGGTAATTGACCCAATTACCCGCGAACTAAAATCGCACGAGCAAAAAATTGTGGAAGCTGCAGGCAAATTGCTATTCGACGATTCTGTGAAAGCCGAAATGCACCAAGCTGTTGTGGAAGTTGGCACAGGAATTTGTGTCAATACTACCCAAGCAAGGCAAGAGCTGGCTGGCTTAAGAAAAAATATCAACATGGTGGCTGGTGACCTTGGATTGCAAATTGGCGCAAGTGGCACCCATCCTTTTAGTATGTGGCAAACCCAATTAATTACTGACCACCCCAGATACAGAGAAATTGTGCATGAGTTGCAAGATGCTGCTAGGTCTAATTTAATCTTTGGTTTACATGTACATGTTGGAATGGAAAACAAACAAATGGCTATTCATATTGCCAATTCTATGCGTTATTTTCTACCACATGTTTATGCCCTTTCTACCAATTCACCGTTTTGGGAAGGCCGAGATACTGGGTTCAAATCTTTTAGAACCAAGGTATTTGATAAATTTCCGAGAACGGGCATTCCAGATTATTTTGAGAGTTTTGAAGCATACGACAACTATATAAAACTTCTTATTAAAACTGGTTGTATAGACAATGCCAAAAAGATTTGGTGGGATTTGCGGGTGCATCCTTTCTTTGATACCGTTGAATTTAGAATTTGTGACATCCCAATGTTATTGGATGAAACCATTGCCATTGCTGCTATTTTTCAGGCATTATGTTACAAATTGTATTTATTTAGATTAAAAAATATCCAATTCATAGATTACAACAGAGCACTCATTGCCGAAAATAAATACAGGGCATCGCGCTACGGTATTGAGGGTAAATTGATTGATTTTGGCAAAGAAAAAGAAGTGGAAACAAAATACTTAATTGAAGAATTGCTCGATTTTGTAGACGATGTTGTAGATGAATTAGGCAGCAGAAAAGACATCAGTTATGTTTATGAAATGCTTAAAAATGGAACAGGTGCTGATAGGCAATTGGCAGTCTATAATAAAAACAAAGACATGAACGAACTAGTTGATTTTATTACACACTCCACACTTATTGGAACGGATATTTAAACCATTGTTTGTAAGTATTCTATTATTTAATTGAATACCCATTATTTTTGCAAATTAACAGGAATAAATAATGCCATCGTTTAAAGTTGCTATATTGGATATGTACAAAGGAGAGCCAAATCAAGGGATGAGGAATATCCATGAAATATTAAACAGGTACGCAGAAGAAAAAGAACTAGAAGTTACCAAGGAGGTTTTTAATGTAAGGCAGCAAAATCAAATACCAGATTTAAGCTTTGATGCCTATATTTCTTCAGGTGGACCAGGCAGTCCAATTGATTTGGAAGGTTGGGAAGATGCCTATCTGGAATTTTTACACTCCATTATTGTTTACAATGAAAACCATAAACATAAAAAAATGGTGTTCCTCATTTGCCATTCTTTTCAAGTGTATTGCTACCATTTTAAATTGGCCAATGTTTGCAAAAGAATGAGCGAATCATTTGGCATATTTCCAATGTTTAAAACAGCAGATGGCTTAGAAAATAAATTCACCAAATTACTGGTTCAACCATTTTATGCAGTTGATTCAAGAAAATGGCAGGTAATACAACCAGATTTAAATGCCTTAGATAGGATGGGCGCCAAAATATTAGCCATTGAAAAGGAACGACCAAACATTCCTTATGAAAGAGCTATCATGGCCATTCAATTTACACCCGAAATAATTGGAACCCAATTTCACCCAGAGGCCGATGCAGAGGGAATGAAGTTTTACCTGAAAAGCGAAGAAAAGAAAAATGTGGTGGTAGATAATTATGGTCAGGAAAAATATGATAGTATGATAACACTTTTGGCTGATGAAGATAAAATTCCTACAACACAAAAAAATATGATTCCTGTATTTTTAGATGAAGCCCTTTCACAACATTTTAATTTAGTTCATTGAAATGATTCAAGCAATTAGAGAAAAATACAACGCAGCATTTAAAGAGGAAAATTATCAAAAATTCCTTCAACATCTTGATGGCTTGTTTAACAAAGAAGTTATTTTTAGAGTGGCCGAGACGCCTATTTTTGTTGATAAAATACTGAAAACAACATTAATTTTTGCTTGTGAAAATATCATAGATGAAATTTTAAATCCCAATTTCAAAGAACTCACCCAAAGGGCCATTCCTAAAAACCTTGAAGTTAAAAATGAAAATGACCACCCTCATTTTATATGCATTGATTTTGGAATATGTGAAGACGCTCTTGGCAATTTAATACCTCAAATGATAGAAATGCAAGGTTTTGCGAGTTTATACGCTTGGGAAAACATTATTGGCAATCAATACAAAGAACACTTTTATTGCCCACCAAATTTCAATCATTTATTGAGCAATTTAGATAGTGATAGTTATACTGCTTTGCTCAAAAAAGTTGTTTTAGCCAATTGTAATCCCGAGGAAGTTGTGCTCATGGATTTGAAACCACATGAGCAAAAAACAAGAATTGATTTTTACGCCACACATGATTTGTTAGGTATTCCAATTGTTTGTTTAAGCGATTTAATCCAAAAAGAAAACAAATTATTCTATTTAAAAGATGGTGTGAAAATGCCAATTAAACGAATTTACAATAGATTGATATTTGACGA
>JBILJL010000122.1:0-6992 GCA_044377255.1 Bacteroidia bacterium | reverse complement strand
CATTGGTTGGCCCCAGAAACTCATTATCCAGAAGGAGCACCTTTCAGAAGCTTGTACTTCTTTATACTAATATCTCATATCATACTTGCTGCTTCTGTTTTGCCTTTGATACTTATCAGTTTTTATAGGGGCATACAATTGCAAGTAACATTGCACAAAAAAATAGTGCGTTTTGCCTTTCCTATTTGGCTGTATGTAACCGTAACTGGTGTGATAGTTTATTTAATGATTAGTCCTTATTATTCTCTTTAGTAGTTATATTCACTTATATTTACACCATGCGTTACAGCAAAATAATATTAGTACTTTTTTTATTAGCCTGTTTATTTACTATTAGTAGCGATGCAGTAGCGCAATGTGCTATGTGCAAGAGCAATTTGGAGATGGCCAGAAAAGATGGCGGTACGCAGGTTGGTAATACCTTAAACAATGGTATTTTGTACCTCTTGGTTTTACCTTATGCCATTGCTGGAGTTTTCGGATTTATTTATTATAAAAAATACAAAGAGAAGAAAGCTGCAGAAAAAGCTACGTCACTTCAATCTTTAACATAGCCTAAAATTATGTGCGATAAGTATGAACCCAGTAAATTTTTGTCTATAGCCAAATGCAAATGTCCGCAATGCCAAAGTGGTAAAATGTTTAATTACCCGGCTTGGAATCTCAAGAAGTTTATGGACATGGATTCGAATTGCAAGGTTTGTGGGCTAAAGTATGAAATTGAGCCAGGTTTTTTTTGGGGTGCCATGTATGTGAGCTATGCCATTACTACGGGTATGATGTTGGTGCTTGGTGGATTTATATTATGGATTAGCAATGGCAATGCAGATTTTTGGGATTATATCATTCCCATAGTTGGCTCTATGTTATTATCGTCGCCATTAACCTACAGATATGCACGAGTGCTGATGTTGCAATTCTTCTCCCCTATCCGATTCAACCCTGATTTTGCAAAAAAGGTTTAAAATGAAAAGTCCCATCTTACTATATGATGGTTACTGTGTGTTATGCAATTTCTTTGTTAAGCTCATTCTAAGGTTCGAAAAAAAACCAGAGATTTATTTTGCTCCCTTAGATTCCAAAATTGCGCAAGAAATCATTTCTCAATTTCGGTTTGATCCAAACATGGATTCGATTATTTATTTCGACGGCAAAGAATGTTTTACCTATCACTTTGCGGCCTTTGAAATACTAAAACAACTATCTTTTCCAATTAACCTATTTGGCGCTTTTAAATGGCTCCCTAATTCGTTTAATAAGGCTATGTATAAATTTATAGCCAAAAAAAGATACAAGTTCTTTGGCAAATATGAGAGTTGTCCAATGCCGGATGCTAAATATCGTGAACGAATGTTGGATGCTTAATTTCCTTTCGATAACTAGAAAGGCATGCTAGAAAAGCAATTAGCAAATCATAACATTGCCTTTTATAGCTTGGGAAAATGTGTGCAGCCGATTACATTTGTTTATAGTTGAAATGAATGGCAAACTTTAATAGGAAGATCTTTTAATATAAAATTGGTTCATATTATGAAAGCAAATGGAAAAACAGTTCATGAAATTTTGATTAATGTTCCTGAGGAACGCGCAGAAGCGTTTAACAAACTGCATGAGGTAATTGTAAAAAACTTACCCAAAGGTTTTGAAGCGGGCATCAGTTATGGTGGATTGGGATATGTAATACCACATGCCCTATATCCTGCAGGATACCATTGTAAGCCTGTTGAGCCACTCCCATTTGCAGGAATTGCTTCTCAAAAAGGCTCCATTAATTTTTACCACATGGGTATGTATGCTGATCCCAATTTGTTAAAATGGTTCGAAACTGAATATCCTAAACACAGCAAACAAAAATTGGATATGGGTAAAAGTTGTGTCCGCTTTAAAAAGGTGGATGAGATTCCCTTTAAACTCATTGGTGAATTAATGCGAAAAATGAGCGCAAAAGATTGGATTGAAAAATACGAAACAATGTATTTACCAAAGCCTAAGGCTGCAAAAAAGGACTGAAATAACATGAATAGCCATTTCTTGGTAAGTTTTGGTATTGCCCCTTAGAAATTTTATTATTGCCTCCTTGTTAATTCGATAATGGTTCAAAAAATACAATTATTTTTCATCTTACAATTTTTGGTTCAAACCGCCTTTGCACAGCAAGAAGATAGCTCTTTACAAAAAATGAACGAGCTAGTGGTTTCGGCAGATAGGTTTGAAGAAAAATACAAAGATTTACCTAGGCAGATTGATTTGATTAACAAAAAGCAAATTCAATTGCTGAACCAACAAACAGCGGCAGATTTGCTTCAACAAACGGGTAATGTGTTTGTGCAGAAAAGTCAGCAAGGCGGCGGAAGTCCTATCATTAGAGGGTTTGAAGCAAATAGGGTTTTGTTGGTTTTAGATGGGGTACGATTAAACAACGCTATTTACCGCAGCGGACATTTGCAAAACGTTTTGAGGATTGACCAGAACATGTTAGAAAAAGCTGAGGTACTTTATGGTCCGGGCTCATTGATGTATGGTTCGGATGCTTTAGGTGGGGTGGTTCATTTTGTGAGTGTGAAACCCCAATTAAATAAAGGCATAACTGGAACTGTAAGTTCAAGATATAGTTTTATCAATAAAGAACTTACCAATGCTTTTGGCTTGAGTTATTCTAGTAAAAAATGGGGAGCTCTATTCAATTATACCTTTAGTGATTTTGGCGATTTAAAACAAGGCAAAAATAGATCTAGTGAAATTGGGAACTTGGGCTTAAGACCCACCTACCAAGCAAGAGAAAATAACAAAGATGTAATTAGGGTAAATGATGACCCCAACGTGCAAGTTGGTTCAGCATACCATCAAAACAACTTAATGACCAAGTTTATCTTTCAACCTAAGAGCACCCAACAACATATTATTTCCTTTACTCAAAGTGGAACAGGCGATGTACCAAGATATGATAGGCTAACTGAAATGGCCAAGGATACGCCAGTATACGGAGACTGGTATTATGGTCCAGAGAAATTTAAATTATTGAGTTATCAATTTGAGGATTCGAAAAAAAGGTTGATAGCAGACCAAATAAAAATGGTTGCTTCTACTCAAAGAATTGAAGAAAGTAGAATAAGCAGAAATTTTGGAAGCACCAAACAAACGCATAGAGAGGAAAAAGTAGAAGTTTATTCACTCAATTTAGACTTAAAAAAGAATTGGCTCATACATGAAATGAGGTATGGTTTTGAATATGTGAACAACAAAGTGAGTTCCAACGCTTATGCCAAAAACATCAATACCGATGCTTTAAGTGATGCAAGCACGAGGTATCCAGATGGAGGATCAAGTATGAATTGGGTTGGTGCCTATTTGAATTTCAATCATGAATTAACAGATAAAATTATACTATCTGAAGGGGTTAGGATCAATTATACCCAACTCCATTCAAAGTTTGTAAACAAGAGTTTTTATGAATTCTTACCTGATGAAATGAATCAAAAAAACATCTCTATTTGTGGTAATTTAGGACTGGTTTATTTATTAGGAAAAGAATCTAAAATCTACGCAAACATTGGGAATGCCTATAGAACGCCTAATGTAGACGATATGGGTAAAATATTCGATTCAAAACCGGGCAACAAAATGATTATTCCAAATGCAAATTTAAAGCCTGAACAATCGCTTACTTCTGAGATTGGAACACAATGTGCCATCAATAACAAATTAAGCCTTGCAGCCAATGTGTATTATACTGCTCTGGCAAATGCAATTGTAGCAGCTCCTACAAGTGTTAATGGAGTTGATAGCCTTTTTTATGATGGCAAAAAAACCGCGGCCTATACACTGGTAAATGCTCAAAATGCATTGATCTATGGATACCATTTTCAAATTCAATATAACTTCAACAAAAAACTATCTTTTACTTCTGGAATTAATTATACCTACGGAAGAATTTTAGGCGACAGCATGATGCCAATGGACCATATTCCACCTATGTTTGGAAGAACAGCTATTGACTACAGGCATAAAAGATTCTCGGGTAGTTTCTATAGCTTATACAGCAAGGCAAAAAAGCTAGAAGATTACTACTTAAATGGAGAAGACAATATTCAATATGCTACTCCTAATGGCATGCCTGCTTGGATTACACTCAATATACAAGCAGGTGTTAAACTCACTCAGAAAGAAAATGTAATGCTTAACATTGGCCTTGAAAATATTTTGGATCAAAACTACAGAGCCTTTGCAAGTGGCATGAGTGCAGCAGGTAGAAATTTATGGCTGAACCTAAGAATTAATTTTTAACTAGTTGTGAAGGCCAATACTGATCAAGGAAGCCACGCCAATACCAAGTATTACTGCAAAAACCTTTTGTTTGGTGAAATGATGTTGCTCGCTATTTTCGAATAAGATGGTGGTTGAAATGTGCAAGAAGGTACCAATAACAAAAGCCATAAAATAATCGAAGAACTCTTCTTGGATGCTGTTTTTTAAGTATAAACTAAGGGCTGAACCTAATAAGGCCATTGAGCCATATATTAGGCTGATATTTCGCAAGGAGGTATTGCTTAAATGAATTCCTTTTAAGATACTAATTAAAGCAAAAGCCGCAGGAATTTCATGTATGATGATACCAAATAACAAGGAATAAAAACTGGTATTATCATTGATCCACAAAGACCCTAATGGAATGCCCTCTGTAAATGAATGTAGGCTCATGGAGGCTACAATGCCAATTGGAATTACTTTGGTTTTTAATTGATGGTGCACATGCATGTGGCCATGTTCTATGCCTTCTGAATATTTCTCCAAAAAGATTTGAAAGAAAAAACCACCCAAAACCAATAAACCTTTATAAGGATCAAAATTTTGGAATACTTCTGGAATCAAATTAAGGAGTGTAACTCCCAAAAGATAGGCTCCTGCAAAAGCCAAAAACCAAGCCAATTGTTGTTGGTATTTCTTGGTACTTTTAATAGCTAAATAGCTACCTAATAATGGTCCAACAGGCAATAATAAAAACCAAAAGTAACTCATTCTTTAATAGCAATAAATTTTGTTACATACCTAGAAAAAGCAATCCCAAATAATACACCTGTTGCACCACCAGCCATTACATCTAAAGGATAATGAACACCTACATAAACCTGAGAAAAACAAATGATAAATGCCCAAAACAATAACAAGGGCAAAAGCCACTTTTGCGTTTTAAAGAAGTATGGTATAAAAACGGCAAGTGCAAAATGATTGGTGGCATGAGCCGACATGAAGCTATAACCACCACAACTGGCAATGAGGTGCCTGGTAATTCCTTCAAGGCTTGGTTCGGCACAAGGCCTAATTCGCATAAAAGTATGCTTTACCAAATTGGCCGAAAACTGATCAGTTGCAACTATCATTAAACCAATAGCAAGCAAAATTTTCCAGCTTTCTTTTTTGTAGGTTTTAATAACAAACACTACAAACAATAAATAAAACGGATACCATACCTCCTGCTTTCTAATGTATGGACAAATCATATCAAAAAAAGAATTTGCCAATCCATTATTAACAAAAATAAAAGCCTGCTTGTCGATTTCTAATAAACTATCTAGCATCTGACTTTTGAACTATTAGGATTAAACGATCACTGGTTAAAGGGTTATAAGGCGATAAATCATAAGCACCAAATTTTTCAATCAGTGTAAACCCGGTTTTAGCAAACAATGCTTCAAAATCGGTTAATGACAAAGCCTGAACCTTTTCTTGGAATTTATAACAAGTATTATTATTGGAAAACTCAATTGATTTCACAATTTTATTGTTCTCAATTTTCTTAATAATATCAAACCTAATACCTTCTTTTTCTTTCATTTCATAAGGTATCAAAGAGGCCACAACTTTAGCCGAATTAAAAAAATCAATGAGCAAATAACCATTTGGCTTTAAGATATTTTTAATTTGTAACAGTACTTTTTCGTCGGTTTCTAAATCATCAAAATAAGCAAAACTGGTAAAAAGATTAAGGGCTATATCAAACTTATGGTTTAAATTAAGTGCTCTTAAATCGCTTACCTCAAAATGAAGCTTGTCATTTTCGAAAGGTTTGGCGGCTAAAATACTGTGTTCAGATAAATCAACACCCGTAACATCAAAACCCAAAGAATTGAGGTAAATACTGTGGCGTCCTTTACCACAGGCCAAATCGATTATTTTTCCATCGGGCTTTGGATCAAACCGAGTAATGAGGTTTTTAAGAAAAAACTCTGCCTCTTGCATGTTTCTGTTCCCATACAAAATATGGTAATAAGGAGAATCAAACCAATCTGCAAACCACTCTTTTTTCTTATCCATGAATACACGCGAAATTAGCAAAATATTGCCAATTGCCAATAGCAAAGAGATAAATAGCTAATAACCCTTAAAGGAAAAAAATTGCCTCTTATACGAATTAAGAAAAAATTATCGTTAAGCAATAGCATTTTTGAAACCAATGATGAAAAAAATACTACTACTCAATCTCCTGCTATTTTTTGGTTTGAACCTATTTGGGCAAACAGGTAGAATATTTGGCACCCTCTCAGATACCGTGAATTACAAGCCTATGGCTTATTCAAGTATTTCTCTCATTAGAAAAGATTCGGTTTTGGTTCGAACCCAATTTACCAATCAAAAAAGTGAGTTCAACCTAGAGCTTTTGCCAGCAGATACTTATCGCTTATTGATAACACGACCTTCCTACGCAGATTATGAAGAAAAAATTATGCTGAAGGATGATGAGCAAAAAAATCTTGGGAGTATCATCTTAATTTCAAAGGAAAACTTGTTAAAGGAGGTATTGGTTAAAGACCGCATGGCCATTAGGCTCAGAGGCGATACTACTGAGTTTTTGGTAGATTCATTTTTAACCAATAAAAATTCGAATGTAGAAGACCTGCTCAAAAAACTTCCAGGAATACAAGTAGACAAAAACGGAAAAATTACAGCTCAAGGCGAAGAGGTAAAAAAGGTTTTAGTGGATGGCGAGGAGTTTT
>JBILJL010000121.1:0-7001 GCA_044377255.1 Bacteroidia bacterium | reverse complement strand
ATTTCTCTATCCACGTAGGTTGAAAATCTTTGGTACGTTTGCTTTCGTAATATATGGTACCACAATTTTGCTTGGTGCGTGTATTCACAATTTGAACGCAATCGCCTCCCCTAGCACCTTTTTTAATTTCAGCAATAATATCGAGTGGGAACTGACTCATGAGCCATTCTTCAATTGCCAATTCTTGCACTTCGCCTTGCAATTGCATAGAGCCTTGCTCTTGCTTGCGTTTCATTTCTTCGGTGAGGCGCTTTTGGTCTTCGAGTTGTTTTTGAAGCTCTTTAATGGTTAGTTCGGTGCGGTCTTGTTCAAGCTTTTTGATCTTGTCGCGTTCCTCATTTAACCTTGTGCTGAGCGACTTTTCGGCCTCCATTAAAGTTTGTTCCTTCACCATATCCTTTTCTCTTTTGAGCTGTTCAATTTCGGCTTTGGTGCGGTTTAATTCTTTGAGTTGTTCCTGTTTTTGGTTCAACTCATTTTGCATTAATTTAATTTGGTCTTGTTGTTCTGTTTCAAGTTGGAGACGAAGACGTTTTTCAATGTGTTCTTTCTCTTCTTTGACTTTCTGGTTTAATTTATCCTGAAAAAGTTCATTTTCTCTTTTTCTTTTCTCTTCAAATTCGGCTTGTTGTTTTTGAAGTTGCTCAACTTCCCTATTAAGCTTTAAACGTTCTTGAGCTTGCTTGGCATTAAATTCCTTCTTCAATTCGGCTTCCATTTGGTGGTAAACCAAATCATTCACATCTATAGCAAAACCACAATTAGGGCAGTTAATATTGTTTTCCTTTTCCATGATTCAAAGAAAGGTAAAAATCTGTTTTTCTTCTGCTAATCTTTAAAAGAGAATTATTTTAATCTTAAGAAAATATTAGCACCCAATTTTCGACTTTCCTCTATTAGGCAGTGGCGCGCCAAATGGCGAATAATCTATTGTACAAATATTTTTTGAATATAACATTGGTTGCCTTTGAGGAGGTTGATGAAATAAATTCCAGGGTGCCATTCGCTAGAAATAACATCGATGCTATTTTTGCTTGCAGTTTCTAAAACCAAGCTGCCTCTTGTATCGTAAACCTTTAGGATAAAATCGCCTTCAAATTCTATTGAAAATGATTCGTGCGTTGGATTTGGATATACCTTTATACTTGCCTTGTCGCCTATTTCATTAGTGCCTGTAGGTGGTGCTGTTTCGAACCAACGTAAGGTTGACCATGCTCCTATTATTTCATTAATCCTACCTCTTACACGCCAAAAATATCTTGTTTTTGGCTGAGTACCTGAAAACAGAATGGCGTTATTGATGGTATTTCCTTGGGCTGCAATACTCGTAAAAAGTTGGTCTGTTGCAACTTCAATATCATAGGTTAATGCGTTCGGTAAAAAGTTCCATGATAAGGTAACAGTGGCCACTGGCACATCTAGTGCAGCATTTGCTGGGGAGATTAAAACTGGCGTGCCAATTGATGGCGGATTGATGGTTTTAAAAGTATAAAAAACAGACCATCCGCTGGTATCCTTGGTGTGAAAAGCCCGTGCACGCCAATAATATTGCGTTCCATACAAACAGGTAACTGTGGCGTTTGGAGAGGTGTTAACTGGTAAGGTTACAATGGTAGTGGTTGTAAAATTGGAGTCGGTACCCAATTGGTATTGAAACCTCAACTCCGAAACACTGCCTTGAATCCCCCACTCTAACTTGGGATTTATGGCTACATTGGTACTATTGTTTGTTGGACTAGTTAACCAAACATCTTGGGTAGTTAAAAAATTAAATGGATTACTCCAATCACTTGTATCAATTGGATTGATGCACCTTGTTCTCCAAAAATACTTGGTTTTAAAACGCAAGTCGGAAGGAAAATTAACAGCTACATATTGAGGGGTAAAATCATCTGGAATATGTAAATCTTGACCGCTTAATTTAATGGGACTAGCGAATGTAATACTTGAATCTAGCTCCCATTGAATAAACTGTGAGCCAGAAATTCCAGTTACCAAACCATTTGTAGATGGACCTGTACCTATATAATTATTGGGTGGAAAATAATTCAATGGCCTAATTGCAGTAGTAAAATTACTCACTGTAGCTTGCGCGGTATCTAAATCTTTGATGGCATATACGCGCCAAACATATTTTTGATTGTAGGCAATTGAAGTATCTAAGTAATGATAAAATGAGCCATCATATTTGAAGCTATCTATTCTTATGAAATACGAAGAAGGTGATGCGCCAAAAGTACTTCCTGTATCAATTTCCATTATATGATTTGTTGCCCAAGTTTGCTTTCTAAAATTAAATCTTGGCCGAACCGACACATTTGTTGAGTTAAAAACTGGCGAACCTAAATTGACTTGCCCAGAGTAAATTTTAAAATTTGCTTGCAACCAAGCAGCAGTATCTAATGCATGTAAGTACCTAATCCTATAATTATACCATTTGTTTAATTTCAACTCGTTTTTGTAGTTATAAGAAAATAGATTGGTAATTGTATCTGTCAAGACGATTGTCCCAGGTGAATCATCAAATAACTGAAACTGACATTGCGTTCCATTTAATATTCGCCAACTAAAACTAGGGGTTAATGCCCCAACTGTTGAGCCATTGGTTGGGGAAGTAATATTTCCGTTAACATAAACTCTAATCGGCGCAATAAATGACCACGCAGAAACTTTGCCTTTGTAAACAGCTCTTATTCGATAAAAATAATCTTTCCCAAAAAGCATATTTTTGAGTGTATCCTGAATTATCCCAGGAGAAATAAAGCGTTCTATTAATCGAGATGTATTAAAACTTGTATTAGTGTCTGCTTGTAATTGTATTGATGACAATCCAGCATTGGTCCAATTTGGAAACATCATTGGATTAACCAATTGAGTAATTGTGCTAGCATTTAATGCTGGCAACTGGTGAAAGGTGTATTTATAAATTGAAGACCAAGTAATGGTATCTCCTAAATTGTTACAGGAACGGGCACGCCAATAAACGGTTTTTCCAAAATTAAAAAGTATAGAATCATCAAAATAGCTAATACTTTTAATGATAATTTTCTTTTTTGAAGAACTCAAATTTGCAGCAGTATCCAATTCAAATTGATAGGTAATTGTAGGCAAGGAACCTGTAGCAGATGCATAGAAATTTACAATTGCCCCAGTTGAATTGTTGGCTGGTTGTAATAAGGCTGTAGTGCCGTTTATTGTAGAAAAACTATAATTACCAGACCAAGCAGAAGTATCGCCAGGAGCATAAGCTCTGGCACGCCAATAATAGGTTCTGTTTAATCGCAAGGTTGGCGAATACAAATAGGAATAGGTGTTTGTATCGCGTTTGTGATTTATGCTATTAAAAGTAGGTACAGTATCAAAGTCGAACTGATACCCTTTGGCACCAGCAACAGAGGTACAACTCAAAAATGCATCAAACCTTGCAAAGGATGCACCATTGCTTGGAGATTGCAAAGTAGGAGCCGTTAAAGAATAGCCTTGTAAAGAGAGCACTATGAAAAGGGAGAAGAGAAACTTTCTCATGCAATTATATTTTTGGTGAAAGGTAAGTAAATACTGTCTGAAAGCCATTTTATTGCCTTAATATATTCTTAATTCTCACCGGTAAACTATTTTAAAACCATCCAAAGAACAAATTTTCTTTTTTATGGAAATCTCTGCATCTTTGGCACAACAAATTAAAATTTACATGATAATTACAAGCACCCCTACTGTTGAAGGAAGACAAATTACCGAGTACAAAGGAATTGTTTCGGGAGAAGTTATTTTAGGAGCCAATTTATTTAAAGATTTCTTTGCTGGAATTAGAGATATAATTGGAGGCAGAGCAAATGGATATGAGAGAGTGCTACGGGAAGCAAAAGAGAAAGCCTTTGAAGAGTTAGAAATTGAAGCCAGACTTAGAGGAGCAGATGCCATTGTTGGAGTAGATTTGGATTATGAAACCCTAGGTCAAAGAGGAAGCATGCTAATGGTTTCAGTGAGTGGAACAGCTGTAAAATTAAGTTTTTAAAAACTTTATGGAAAATTACCTGAGTAGCATTGCGGAGCGCTTTATGCGCTATGTACAAATAGACACCACGGCTGATCCAAACTCTGACACGCAGCCATCTTCTATGAAGCAAAAAGACTTGAGCAGCTTATTGGTTCAGGAATTATTGGCTTTGGGAATTATAGATGCAGAGCTGGATGAGTTTGGTTATGTGTATGCAACTATACCAGCAAACACAAATAAAAAATTACCTACCATTTGCTTTTGCTCTCATGTTGATACAGCGCCAGATTGCAGTGGAACAAATGTAAAACCAATATTGCATAAAAATTGGCACGGGACAGATATAGTTTTGCCAGATGATGAATCCATTGTAATTTCCACTAAAAATCACCCCTACTTACTTCAAAGAATTGGCGATGATATTATAACAGCTTCTGGTTTGACCCTATTGGGTGCTGATGACAAGGCAGGGGTAGCCATCATTATGGAGCTTGCCAAATATTTGATGGAAAATCCAAGTATTGAGCATGGTAAAGTTAGAATTTTATTTACCCCTGATGAGGAAATTGGAAGAGGTGTGGCAAAGGTAGATATGGCAAAATTGGGCGCAGATTTTGGCTACACATTGGATGGCGGAGATCGCGGCCATCTTGAGGGTGAGTCGTTCTCAGCAGATGCTTGCACTGTTGTATTTCAAGGAATAAGTGCACATCCTGGTTATGCAAAAAACAAGATGGTAAATGCACAAAAAGTAGCAGCCTATTTTATGACCCTATTGCCTGCTGATACCTGGTGTCCGGAGCAAACCGAGGGTTATGAAGGTTTTGTGCATCCTGTGCACATAGAGGGAGGATTAGAGGAAGCCAAGGTGCAATTTATTGTACGCGATTTTGAAACGGCAAAGTTGGCTAAATATGAATCAAAGTTAGAGGATTTGGCCGAGCAGGCTATTGCAAAATTCCCTGGAGCTACCTATACCGTCTCGGTTCAAGAACAATACCGCAACATGCGTGAAATTTTAGACCAGCATCCGCATGTGATGGCTATTGCAAAAGAGGCATATATCAAAAGTGGTTTGAACCCAGAAATAAAAAATATTAGAGGCGGTACGGATGGTTCGAGGCTTTCATTTATGGGTTTGCCGTGCCCCAATATTTTCACTGGAGAAATGGGTATTCATAGCAAGCAAGAATATGTGAGTGTGCAGGATATGGAGAAAGCGGTGGAGGTTTGTGTGAATGTCCTTCGGCAAGCTCAGGATGACGTGCTTCGGCAAGCTCAGGATGACGTGCTTCGACAGGCTCAGCATGACGTGCTTCGGCAAGCTCAGCATGACTTAGCGGGCATTTAAGGCAACGTCATAGTGAGCCTGTCAAACTAGCAACGTCATAGTTTGCCTGTCGTACTAGCAACTGTCGTACTACGATATTGCTTCTATGATGTCTTGACGTGTGATGATGTGAATGTCACCCATAAGGTCTTTAACCATTACCGCTGCATTGTCTTTGGTAATCATTCTACTTACCTCTTCCAAGGATGCATCTGTTTTAACAAATGGAAATGGAGCTGCCATTACTTCTTTAACCAATTTCGATTTTAAATCATGGTTTTCTAAAAGCATATTAAACAACAATGCATCGTTTAATGAACCGGTAAATTCGCCTTTGGCATTGGTGACAGGTAATTGAGAAATGAAGTATTTTCGCATCAGTTTTAATGCAGATTCAAGTGTTTGATCTTCGTTGGCGGTTACCAATTTAAGGTGTTTATGACTTTCAATTAAATTAATTGCGCGGGTTTGATCATTCATCAAGAATCCCCTATCGCGCATCCAATCCTCATTGAACATTTTACCCAAATAACGTGTTCCGTGATCGTGGAAAATAACTACAACAACATCACTTGGTTTAAACATATGGCGCATTTGCATCAGTCCTGCCATAGCCGAACCAGCCGAATTACCAGAAAAAATGCCCTCTTCCCTTGGAATTCTGCGGGTCATAATGGCGGCATCTTTATCTGTTACTTTTTCAAAATGATCAATTACCGAAAAATCAACATTGGCAGGTAAAAAGTCTTCGCCAATACCTTCAGTGATATAAGGGTAAATTTCATTTTTATCGAAAATGCCTGTTTCTTTGTATTTCTTAAATACCGAACCATAGGTATCAATACCAAGTACCTTAATATTTGGATTCTTTTCTTTTAGGTATTTTCCAGTTCCGCTAATTGTTCCACCAGTTCCAACCCCTACAACTAAATGTGTTATTTTTCCTTCTGTTTGATCCCAAATTTCGGGGCCAGTAGATTCGTAATGGGCGGATGAATTGGATAAATTATCGTATTGGTTAGGTTTCCATGAATTAGGCACTTCTTTTATTAATCTACTAGAAACAGAGTAATATGAACGAGGATCTTCTGGCTCAACATCGGTTGGACAAACAATTACCTCCGCACCAAAAGCTTTGAGCGCATCAAATTTTTCCTTACTTTGTTTGTCGGTTGTGGTAAAGATACACTTATAGCCTTTGATAACTGCTGCTATTGCTAAACCCATTCCAGTATTTCCACTAGTGCCTTCTATAATGGTATAACCCGGCTTAAGGATGCCTGCTTTTTCTGCATCTTCAATCATTTTAACCGCCATGCGGTCCTTTATTGAGTTTCCGGGATTTGTGGTTTCAATTTTGGCTAAAACAGTACAGGGCAAATCCTTGGTTATCTTATTTATTTGAACCAAAGGCGTGTTACCAATGGTTTCTAATATGTTTTTCTTCCACATGGGTTCAAAACTAATGATAAAACTCCAAAATTTAGACACAAAATAATTTTACCAATTACGCTCTAAATATTGCATCTTTGCCTATATAATATCATAATCCACAAGGAACTTGGGCATTCTTAGTAAGAAATTCGAACTCAACAAATACAACAGTCTCCAAATATATCAGTTTCTGAGATTTGGGTCGTTTTTTTTGGTTTCTATTCTTTTAGCCAAGATTAC
>JBILJL010000120.1:0-7004 GCA_044377255.1 Bacteroidia bacterium | reverse complement strand
TTACCAACTACAGCTTCGTTCACTGATTATAAGCCAGACCTAAAATTATTACCACGTATATGGTTCTCATTCCCTATATCAACTACTTCACAATTTTTTGGTACTTACGACATCTTGGCACAAAGACCTAATGCAAACGTTGGACAAATTGACGACTATTTCTTTTTGCAAAATCGTCAAGGTTCTGCCATTGCAAATCCTGATTTGAAAATGCAAACCAAAACAGATTATGAAATTGGTTTCCGCCAGCAAATTGGTCAAGATGCGGCTTTGGCAATTATTGCTTCATACAGTGAAATTAGAAACATGACTCAGTTGTATCAATATGTGCAGTCGTGGCCAAATGATTATACCACCTATGGTAACTTAGACTTTTCAACTGTAAAAAGTATTGGTTTAGAGTATACAGTAAGAGATTTAGGTAATGTTACTATTTCGGCTAATTATCAGTTGATGTTTGCCGATGGTACTGGGTCAAATCCAAATACCAGTGCGGCATTAATCTCTGTTGGTTTGCCTTCATTGCGCACTTTAACCCCAATGGATTTTGATACACGTCATACCTTAAAAACAGTTTTTGATTACCATTACAAAGAAGGAAAAGATTATAATGGCCCGATAGTAAACGGCAAAAAGATTTTTGAAAATGCGGGTTTCAATTTAGCATTTACTGCTTATTCTGGCCGCCCTTACACCCAAGATTTAAACCCAACACCAGGAGGTGTTCAATCTGGTGTGGTAGTAAGAAGTCCAATAAAAGGAACACCAAACGGAGCCAATTTGCCAGCCCAGTTTAACTTAGATTTAAACGTTGACAAAAACTTTGTTTTCAAGAAGAAGAAAATTGATGGAAGCACCACCATGTATAGATTACGTGCATTCATCATGGTTCAAAATTTATTAAATACAGCCAATGTTACTTCGGTATATCGCTATACTGGTTCTGCATACAACGACGGTTTCTTAGCCTCCCCGGCTTCACAGGAACAAAAAGAAGTTGCAACCAATCAGCAATCATACATTGACCTATACAATTTGAGAATGATCAACCCAGATAGGTTTGCTCCTCCAAGAATTGTTCGTTTAGGAATGGCCTTATATTTCTAAATTAATTCAATTACTTTATTAAAGAAAACGACAATGAAAAAGAAAAATAACTATTTTTTGAAATACACTTTTCTTGCAATAAGCTTAGTTTTTATAGGCTTTCAAGGTTTTGCAGAGGAGAATATTGGTTTGCAAAAAACGGGTAAACCAACCCTATTAAAAAAAGGAGCAGGATGTGCACAAGCTACACAGCAAAAAGATTTGGATTTAAACAACGTACGTACTACTATTTTAAATGGTGGTGACATGTGGTGGAATTTGCAAAATGCCCGTTACGAAATTCCAAAAGTAGAAACTGGCCAAACTAAAAAGCACTCCCTATTTTCTGGTGCATTGTGGATTGGTGGTATTACTCAAGGTAACTTAAAGATTGCTGCACAAACCTATCGCCAGAGTGGTAGTGATTATTACCCAGGTGCTCTACAAATTGCAAATGCTTCGGTTTCTGCCGACAGGTGTAAATATTACGATAAGATTTGGAAAGTTACCTTGGCTGAAATTGAAGAGTTTCAAAGTAATGATGATAAAAAAAATCCAATTGAGGTAATTAAAACTTGGCCTGGTAATGGTAATGAAGCAATTGGTGAGGCTAAATTTCTAGCACCTTTTTTTGATAATGGTATTATTGATGGAATTTATAACCCTGAGGATGGAGACTTTCCAAGCTTTGATCAAAATGATGTAACAAATATTCCAGACATGATGTTATTTACCGTTTATAATGACAAAGGAAATATTCATTCAGAAACTGAGGGGTTGCCTATTGGATTAGAATTACATACTCAAAGTTTTGCTTATGCTACCAATGACGAAATTAATAACATGACCTTTTATAGAACTACTATTTTTAACCGTAGTTCCGAAACAATTGATAGCTGTGTGTTTGGTCAGTGGGTAGATGCCGACTTAGGTAATTATTCCGATGACTATGTGGAGTGCGATGTGAAAAGAAATTTAGGTATTTGCTACAATGGTGATGACAATGATGAAGGTATTTTGGGTTACGGTTTGAACCCACCGAGTGTTGGTGTGAATTTTTTTGAAGGACCTCAAAGAATCGTTGGAAATGATACCTCAGAAATTGGCCTAACCAAATTTGTGTATTATAACAACGACTTTTCTGTAACAGGAAACCCAAGCAGACCAGAACATTATTGGAATTACTTGAATGGAAGATGGAAAGATGGTTTAAATATTTCTTATGGAGGCAATGGTAGGGGTGGTTCTGATACTGCTAGCTTTATGTTTCCTGGGAAAACAGACCCATCTGGTAGGGCAGATTGGACAGAAAGAATTGCTGGAAATAACCCTGGAGATAGAAGATTTTTACAAACTGCAGGTTCATTTAGTTTGTTGCCAGGATCAAAAAATCAGGTTACTGTTGCTGTAGTTTGGGCAAGGGGTACAACTGGAGGTGCAACTGGATCATTCAATTTGTTAAAAGAGGCATCAGATAAAGCTTTTGTGCTATATAAAAATAACTTTAAAATAGTTGATGGCCCTAGAGTTCCAAGGTTAGAAATAGTTGAATTGGATCAAGAAATAATACTAAACATTGTAAATTATAATGTTACCGAAAATTATTCGGATTCATCTGCAGGTTTGTGTTCTAGTAAAACAAATTATAAATTTCAAGGTTATCAAATATTTCAATTGAAGAAAAACTCTGCACCTAGTGATTTATACAATTTAGACGAGGCCGTTGAAATTGCACAGTGCGATGTTCAGGATGGAAATTCAAAGATTGTAAACATTGTGAATGACGCAGACCTTGGTAGTGTTAAAAAAATCATGGTTAATGGAAGTGATAAAGGAATTGTTCATAGTTTTAAAATTAGCAAGGATGTATTTTCTAAGTTATCTGATCAATCATTGGTTAACTTCCAGAGTTATTATTTCTACCTAGTTGCTTATGCGAGTGCTACCAATTGTGTTGATGAAGCTACTCAATATTTAGCAGGTCGTAAAATGATAGATGGTACGCAAATTGCAGTTTGGACTGGAATACCACATAAAGCTACTCCTCATCAACAAGGAACAGTATTAAACGCTGCTTGGGGTGATGGGCCAGAAATTACCAAATTAGAAGGAATTGGAAATGGCGGAAACGCAATTAGCTTGTCGCAAGCTACCATTGAGAAAGCTTTAATAGCTCCTTATTTTGTTCCAACACCTACTTATGAGAAAGCTAAGGGTCCGATTATGATTAAGGTAATAGATCCATTTAAAGTTCCAAAAGCAGATTTTGAATTAAAATTAATTGATAATTCTAAATCAACTGTAAAAAGAGACAGTTTGACAAAAGATAGTACTATTTGGATATTGGAAAATATAAAGCCTATAACCTTAGCTGATTTTAAGAATAATTCATCATACAGATTATTGGATGGTAATGTTAGAATAAATATTAAAGATACAACAGGTGAAAAGCCTTATGATACCTTATATGCAAATGAGTTTGTAACTGTAAATACAAGTAAGTTTAGTTATTATGGAACAGCAAATTGTGTTCAGGTGGCATTTAGTGATAAAACCATTGGTACACCAAATGAACAAATTTTTGAAGAAATGGGCTTGAGCATTAATATCAAGCAACCTATTGCGCCTGGTGATCCAACAAATGAAACAGATGATGCCAATGGTTTTATATCCTCATCCATTGAATTCAGTGATCCAAATAACAGGTGGTTAGTAGGTATTCCGGATGAGTTGGGCACCCAGGTACCTTTTAATTGGATTAGAGCAGGCAACACTGGTACTCCAAATTTTGCAAATTCTTACGAACATGATTTTGCTGATGCCAATAAGGCGCCAATTGATCCTAGAAGACAATATAACAAGGTAATAGATGGAACTTGGGCTCCTTACTCCTTGTGCGCAAGGGTTACTACACCAACCCCAACTTACGGTCCAGCATGGTCTACAGGTACCGGAGGATATTCAATAGACAATCCTTTAACAGATTTAAGAAGTGTTTCTGTATTCATTACATCAGACAAAAGATATTGGTCGAGATGCGTAGTAATTGAAGCAGGAGAAAATGCCCCTTTAAATATTGGTGGAGCAATAAAAATGCAAAGAAGAAAATCTCCTTCAGTTGGCAAGGATGGTAAACCAGATGGCGATGGCTTTGGAAAAGGTTGGTTTCCTGGATACGCAATTAATAAGGAAACTGGAGAGCGTTTAAACATTATGTTTGCCGAGGACTCTTCATTGCCTTTAGAAAATGGAGCAGATATGATTTGGAATCCTACTAGCACTTTATTAACAGGTACTTTGGGTGGGTTAAATTATATATTTGGCGGAAAGCACCACATTTACGTAATGGGCTCTAAAGATTTCCGTACAAGCCCAACAGGTCCAATTCAATATGCAGGACCTCGTTATGATGAAGGTGTTAGCTATGATGATTTGCTCACCAAAATTGAGGCAGGGCAGAGTGTTACTTTAAATATGCGTAAGTTATATTCTCAGGCCATGTGGGTGAGTATGACTTTGGTTTCGCCAAAAACGTTCTTAGGTAATCATACAACCAATGGCGGTATCCCTTGCGATGTTAGGATTAACATCAATGTGAAACGTCCTTATGCAAGTTTAAATTTATCTGCCACTGATACTTTATTGAATAGAGGATTACCACTGTATTCTTTCTCTACAACAGGCATTTCGCCAACTATAGGTGAAAAGCAGGCTGGAAAAACTGCACTTGATATGGTAGCTGTTTCTCCAAATCCTTATTACGCGTATGCCGGTTATGAAGATCCAGGTAATCAATTGGATCAACGTGTTAAAATTATCAACCTTCCTAAAAAATGTGTTGTTTCCATCTATACCCAAAGTGGATTTCTGGTTAGAAGAATTAGGAAAGATGACGATGTAAATACCTATTTGGATTGGGATTTGAAAAATGATGCTAAAGTGCCAATTGCAAGCGGTGTGTATTTGGTTCATATATACGCAGACGGAATTGGAGAAAGAGTTGTTAAATGGTTTGGGATTATGCGTCCTGCCGATTTTGATACATTCTAAATTAGTATTCACTCAAACTTTGAAATCATATTAAAATGAAGAAAGATATTATAAAATTTGGTTTACTTGGGATGCTAGCGCTGGCAGGTAATGCTTACGCGGGTAACCCAGAGCGTTCTGGTGGAGCTGGGGTAACACAATTGAATGTTAATCCCTATGCCAGAAGTTCTGGATACGGAGGAACAAACACGGCCTCAGTAAGAGGAATTGAAGCCTTTAATTTAAATATTGCCGGATTAGCTTACTCTAAAAAAACCGAAGTGGTTTTCTCTAGAATGAGTTATTTGCAAGGAGCAGGTGTAAACATTAACAACTTTGGATTTTCTCAAACCTTAGGCGAAAATGGGGACGGTGGAGTTATTGGTTTGGGATTTGCTTCATGGGATTTTGGAAGTATTCCAATCACAACCTTTGATAACCCCAACGGCACCTTGCCAACTTTTAGTCCTGTTGTATTAAATGTTGGTGCTGCTTATGCTAAAAAGTTCTCAAATAGTATTACTGGTGGATTTTTATTGAGAATTATTTCTGAGGGTTTACAAGACGTAAAAGCTACCGGTGTAGCCTTTGATTTTGGTATTCAATACCAAACTTCTTTGAACCCAAAGAAACAAAGCAATAAGATTAAAAAGGAAGATTTTAGAATAGGAATTTCTATGAGAAACATTGGTCCAGATTTAACCTATTCTGGTCCTGGACTTTCTTTCCGTTCTATCAATGCTGCCACTGGTGCTGATAGGAAAGCTTATTTTGCAGGCGATAAATTTAATTTACCTACATTGGTAAATATTGGTTTGGGTTATGACATGCGCTTAGACAAATCAGCTGATACTTATTTCCACCGTTTAACAGGTTCATTTAACTTTAATTACAATGCTTTTCAATCAAATGTTTATGGCTTAGGATTTGAATATGCATACAAAGAAATGGCCATGTTGAGGGTTGCATATAATTATACAGATGATGCGCAACCATTCAGTAAAAACATGAGCGATCCTCAATACCTAGATCCAATTTATGGTTTATGGACTGGTGTAACTTTCCAGTTGCCAATTTCCAAAAATGGTACCGCCATGGCTATTGATTATTCTTATGCACCAACTCGTATTTTTAACGGGATGCATACCTTAGGTATTAGGTTAACCGTAGGAGGTAAAAAGGGATAAAAATTACTATATTTGAAACCAATTAAGAAACGTTTGGCCTTGTGCTAAACGTTTCTTTTATTTTATATCACTATAACAAAATCGAATTTTATGTCAGATATTAACTTTGTAACCAAAGAAGGTTTAGAGAAATTAAAGGCTGAATTAACCGACCTTAAAAAGGTTCAACGTCCTTTTATAACTAAGCAAATTGCAGATGCAAGAGATAAAGGAGATTTAAGTGAAAATGCAGAATACCACGCTGCCAAAGAAGATCAAGGTTTATTAGAAGCAAAGATTTCAAAAATGGAAAATTTGGTTTCTGTTTCAAGAATCATTGATGAAACCAAATTAAATACCAGCAAGGTAATGATGCTTACCAGGGTGCGTGTGCTCAACCACAACTCAAAAAAAGAAATTTGGTACACTTTGGTTAATGAAAAAGAAGCAGACCTCAAATCGGGTAAGATTTCTTTTAAATCTCCCATTGGACTAGGGTTGATGAATAAGAAAGTAGGGGAGTTTTGCGATGTGATGGTGCCAGCAGGTCAAATTAAATTGGAGGTTTTAGAAATAACCTTATAAATCATGCCAAGTATTTTTACCAAAATAATCAATGGAGAAATACCTTGTTTTAAAGTTGCCGAAACTTCCGACTATTTAGCGTTCCTAGATATACGCCCGCTCACCAAAGGGCACACTTTAGTCATCCCTAAAAAAGAA